>JAGHCS010000083.1 GCA_021160355.1 Candidatus Cloacimonadota bacterium | reverse complement strand
GGAACACAAATTAACAATGAACCAGAAAATAATGAAGAACCAATTCTGTTCGTTAGTTTCATTTTAATTCGTGCTAATTCATGGTTAAAATTCTTCAATCAGCGTGTAATTATTTATGATATATGAATGATTTTCGATGTTCATTTTAAAGAGAAACTAATCTGATTTAGTTTTCTGTAGTTCTTTCTGATAATACTTTGCTTTTTCAAACAACTCATCCTCATCAATCTCAACCAATTTTCTGTCCTGCATTAGTACTTTACCATTCACAATCACATCCTCAACTGACTCGCTGTGCATCGTGTATACAAGATGGGAATACACATTATACATCGGCATATTCTCAAGTTTATTGCGCTCAAGAAGAATTATATCTGCCTTCTTCCCCACTTCGAGAGATCCTAACTCATCTTCTTTATTGAACATCTTTGCTGCATCTATTGTGACCATACGCACAACCTCTTCAGCGGGTAGGAATGTTGGGTCGTTATTGATTGCTTTGTGTACTTTTGCGGTCATGTCCATCTCATCAATAATACTGAGATTATTATTGCTCGCCACACCGTCAGTAGCCAGTGAGATCATAACTCCATTTTCTTTATAACCCTTGATAGGAGCAAAACCGGATGCGAGTTTCAGATTACATTCCGTGCAGATGTTTACACCGACACCCTTTTTTGCCAGTAATTTCTGCTCTTGATCGTCAATCCATACTCCGTGCGCGAGAGACACATCATTGCCAAGAAAACCAATCGAATCCAAATACTGTACAGGGCGAACTCCGTATTGCTTCAAACAATCATCAACCTCTTTTTGAGCTTCTGATAGATGTATATGAATGAGCATATTATGAGCACGAGCTTGTTCTGAAGCGGTAATAAGATTTTGTTTTGAACAAGTATAGATAGAATGAGGCATCATTGCAAAATCTATCAAATCACTGTCCTTGTATTCTTCATGACCTTCAATGGCATAATTGATCATGCTTTCCGGGGTGGTATGTGATGCCATAGGAAAATCGAATATGCATTCACCAAGGATCGCGCGCATACCTGCTTTTGTCGCGGCACGGGCTGTTTCTTTGGAGTAAAAATACATGTCATTTATCATTGTGATACCATTCTTGATAAGCTCGGCACATGCATAAAATGAAGAATCATACACGAATTGAGCTTTAACGAATTTTTCTTCAGCAGGCCATATGTGATCCTCCAGCCACGATTGAAGCAAAAGGTCATCTGCATATCCTCGGAAAAATGACATTGCAATATGAGTATGCCCGTTTATAAAACCTGGCATTACTATTTTTGATGATGCATCAATAATTGTATCACTCGTATAGTTCTTCTCTATTTCCTCGGTGGCTCCGATCGCCAGTATTTTTCCTTTTTCGACTGCTAGTGCACCACCTTCAATAATCTCCATTTCGGGATTGATAGTGACGATGTAGCCGTTTTTTATAATGATATCAGTATTCTTCATATTTACACCCTAATTGAAGTTTCGCAGAAGTAGAAATTACTTAAATAAATCATATTTTACCTTTTACAATATCTACTGCGAAATCTGAGTTCCCTAAACAGAAAATTCTTTAAATATTCTTTATGATATGCCAGAGCTTATCGCCCATTATGTGAACTTTTTTATTTTTATCGGAACGCCAGTCTTTAATGGTGTTCTTTGTAAGAAGGACAAAGTCGTCGTTTTTGTCTTTGGTATTTGAACTCTTCAGACTATTCGCAAGTTTTTTCATGGAGACCCAGATAGTTTTCACTCTGCGGTCATCTGCATCTTTGAGAAGTTCCTGAACATAGGGATAAACTTCTGCAGGGCGAGTACGTGCGATTTGAATAAGCGTATGTGTAATCTTCTTTTGCACTTCAAGACTTTCATCATCGATGATTTTTATAATGAATTCCATCACAAAATGAGGATCTTTTATTGATAAATTTTCCAAACCATGGAAGGATAATGAGCGTTTTCTTTCATCCGTGCTTTCTATCCATTTGAGCATATTCTGCTTCATAAGCTGGGGATAATCTTTCCAGAACTGATCCATGATATTCTCTGCTTCCCATTTGATGGAATCGTAATATTCGCTCACTATATCAATCATTTCTTCCGGTTGTTTTTTATAAAAATACAGAAAGAAGAAGAGGGCGGTTGCACGTTTTGTATAGACCTTAGAATCCAGTAGTCCCCTCATAAGATCTGCGAGTTTGTCTTTCTCTTCTGAGTCAGCAGCAGTTTTACCAACAATTTCTCTGCCGAAATAATTCTTACATGCAGCAAGTTCTTCGATTTTCTTTGTCCCCTTTTTCTCATTCGATTTATATATCTCAAGAGCTGCAATAGTCTCCTGTTGAAGTTCTTTCTCTTCTCTGTCTGTTAAACGTCCGATTTTATTTACCATGGTAATCCTTTCGTGGAACTGAATACATTTTTGTTTGATTAAACTGTTTTAAAGTTTACAAGAAATCCAAAAAATTACAAATTACTTATTCAATCTCCTCACGGGG
>JAGHCS010000009.1 GCA_021160355.1 Candidatus Cloacimonadota bacterium | reverse complement strand
ATATAATTTAATTATATATAAAAATCTCTATAAAGGAAAAACTTATATAAACAAAGGCAGTATTGGTGACACTGTTGTGCATTTATTTTCTAATTATTAAACTTGTAAAAGCAAAGGAGAAATTTTTATGGATCAAAAGCAGCAAAGTCAAAATGAACTTTTCAACACTATCGACACAGATAGTATTGAGGAGAATCTGATCACGGTTGATCAAACCTCTGAAGAACTGGAAAAGGTTAAAATGGAGATACAATCGGATGCAGGTGACAAAGGAGAAGGTACTCAGAATATACAAAGTGGTGCCAAAGAAGAATCTACAGAACCAGGTAATAAACCTGAAATCAAACAAGAACCTAAAAAACCTGACACTATTCAGGTTGATAATACACAAGCAGCAGGTGGAGAACAAAAATCAGAAGAGATAAAAGATGATAAGAAACTGGGAGGTACGCCAAATGAAGGAGAGTCTTCTGTCTATCTCCATGCTGCGTCTCTTCAAGATAAAGGTGTACTTCCCAATTTTAATCTTGATGATATTAAAGATTTAAAGCCGGCAGAAGCCTTGGATAAGATAGATGAACATATTGCTATGCAGATAAAAGAATCTATCAGTACCGGCATTGATCAATATAAAAAGTCTCTCAGTCCAATGGCACAGGATTTTCTTAAATCATTAGATAAAGGAATTCCTTTCGAAACTGTACGTGATATAATATCTTATAAAGATAGGTATGCTTCTATAAGCGAAAAGGATCTTAAAGATAATGAAGAACTTCAAAAAGAAACTTATTCGGAATCTTTAAGGATGAAAGGTTTTACTGAAGCTAAGATTGGGAAGTTTGTTGAGAAGGCTGTACAGGATGAAGAATTATTTGAAGAGTCAAAGGATGGGTTGGTTGATATTAATGCAGCTATCGAGAAAGAAGAAAAGGATATCGAGATGGCAGCTAAAGCAAATCAGGAAGCAAGGGAAAAACAAAATGAAAAAACAAGAGCGAATATAACCAAGATGGTTTCTGAGGTGAAAGAAATATTTCCTGGTATTGAAGTTACTAAAGCGGAAAAGATAAAGATTGAAGAGATGATGACTGTTCCTGTACGTTATGAAAGCAGGAATGGTAGAGAGGTGCCTATTAGTGCAGCTATGGATATAAGAGCAAAAGATCCAATTGCATTTGAGATGAAACTTAATTATTTTATCAAGAATGGATTTTTTGATGGCAATAAAGACTTAAATAAATTTGCCAAAAAATCAGAGAGTAATGCAACAAATAAATTATTAAATAGTTTTGGGAATGATAAACATCAATCTGGTATACATACTGTTGAGAAACCAAAGACAGAAAGTGAAAAGGAAAAAGAAGATGTAATTATTTTCCCGACAAACATGTAAGAAAAACCATTTTTAAATTTTATATAAATGCAACAAGTATCACCATTACAAGAGTACTTTCCTACCGAATGGGCTGGTTTAACAACCAAGAACCACTTGGGAGCGATATACCAAACGCAACCCCAAGAAACGAGTAAGTTAGTAAGTTTGCTATATAAGGCAAACAGAGGTATTAATTTTTCGATATTTTTGAATAAATTTAATACATTGACACTACCAACGGATGATGATTTCCGCTGGAGACTACAAGGGAGTTCTAAAAAGAATATTCCTTTAGTCGCATGTTATGTTAACGGATCTGCAATTTCTGCAACAAGCAGAGTTGGTATAAACGGAGCGAGGTTTACACTGACTTTTCCTGAGCAGTATTTTTCAGACACTAACTTAATTGTTGGTGAGCAGAATTCCGTATATCCTATTCGTATTGTAGATATTCCAACTCCTAATGGGTTGAATTGGGATTATGAGTGCGAATTATTTACCGGCGATCCGGATCTGTATATTCCGTATGCTGAATTAGTAGCAGGTAAGCGGTTCTCAAAAGAATGGTCTATTGTAGAAAAGACTCTATCTATCAAGGGTGGAACACCTTCCTACACCAGCCCTTTCTCTATGAAGAACACTTTCTCTATGATTCGTATGCAGGATACCAGGCCTGGTAATATGATTGCTCGTCCCGTGGCATTTGCATGGAAAGCAGTTGATTCAGACGGTAAAGAAACGATAATGAAAACATGGCAGGATTATGCTGACTGGGAATTTGAACAGCAATTCCAGGATATGGCTGACAAACTGACTAATTTTGCATCTACCAATAAAGCTGATGATGGAACATTCAAGCAAAAAGGTAGTTCCGGGTTCATAATTGAACAAGGTGCGGGATTAGAAGAGCAGATCGAGAGTGGAAATATGCTTTTCTACAATGATTTCGATCTGGATATTGAATGGCTTACAGAAGCTATTATGGACCTTACAGATGATTCTCATGGTGGATACGGTGATAGCCGGGAGGTTATCATGCGTACCGGTAAATGGGGGGCATACAATTTCCATAAATCCCTGAAAAATTATACACAACTCTATACTCCACTTAGGAATATGGATATGTTGTATAAGACAGGTAAAGGATGGGGATTACATGAAAACTTCATCGAGTATATAGGTCCCGACGGTACTAAACTTGGTGTTATGGTCGATCCTACGTTTGACGATAGAGAGAGAAATAAGATTTTGCACCCATCTGGAAAAGGTGTTGCTCAGTCTTATGTTTATCAGATTCTTAATGTTGGTCGTGTAGGTGGTGAAGATAATATTAAGTTGGTTCTTGAAAAAGGGATGGAAGACTTTATGGGATATATTCCAGGTCTTCGTGATCCGTTCCAGATACAAAGTAAAACTAGAACAATGGCTTCACCGGAAGATGGATACACTATTCACAGGGCTACAACCCGTGGTGTAATGGTTAAAGATCCTACAAGGTGTGCTACCATTAAGCCTAGTGTACTTGCGTAAGAAAAAAATAAGTAATTGAATTATTAACTAATATAAGGAGGTAAAATAGCATGGAGACAAATGCTTATAGTAAAAAAATCCGGGATCTCCGGAAAAAAAAAGTTACAGTAAGACCTATTCGTAGAAAAGGCGGATGGGTACCCGAATCTCATGATAGCTCTTTCATGAATGATGGAGCTACCATGGGGATCGTTGTTCCGATAACACACGGGAACGTAATTATTGATCCTTTATATGATTTTGTAAAGGATGATGAATATGATGATAAGAAGAAATTTGCTGCAGAAGTTGGTATAGATGATGAATCAAAATTAAATGTTCATGTTAAGAAAAATTACTGGATTGGAAATACGGTTTCTCTTGATAAGAACGGATTAACACTTGATCTCTCTAATCCAATTGATTTTGTAAAGTATTTAATTTTACGATAAGATACTAATCGGATTGCGCAAGATTGGAAAAGCAGATTTGAGAAAGGAACTTACAAATTTGCTATTGTGGCAGAGGGAGAAGAGATTGAAGAAAAGGTTACAAAGGTTGAGGATGTTAAAGAAGCTTATAAACTATTTGGGAAGATTGATTATTCAGTAACGAAAATGAAAGATTTCCTTTATGTTTATTACCTGAATAAGAAAGAGGCTAAAAGACCACCTCGTGATGCTTCGATCGAATGGTGTAAGGCAGAACTAGGAAAGGTAATTGATGAGGATCTGCAGTTGTTTCTTGAGATATTAAAGGATGAGAATTATGAGGTTAAATTACTTATTCAAAAGTCAACTAATTGCGGAGCACTTATCAGACAGAAACATTTGTATTTTGTTCCTGGTGCTGATAAACCAATTGGGGTGTTGGATGATGTTATTGAGTTTATAAAAGATTCAAGGAATCAGGATTTTGAAATGAAATTAATTCAACAGGTTGAAAATACTAAAGAATAGATTAAAATGAGTGTTGCTACAAGTACGATGATTACTTGGTTTAATCAGTATTATGACAAAGAGACCAATTTGTCTGCTCCTGGTTATGAGGATTCAGAGATATTGGTTTTTTTGAATAATGCTCAAAGGACGTTTGTTAAAGATAGAGTATTTGGAAAAGGGTTTGGCAAACCTGCTTTTGAAGATAATCAAAAACGGGTAGCCGATCTCATGCATTTAGTGCAATATCAATCTTATACAAATCCGAGTGATTTTCATTCTTATCCAGGATTAGCGAAATGTAAATATTTCTCTGCTGCTAGTGCTGATCGGTTTGGTTATATTGTGTCAGTAGAAGTTCAGGTAACAAGATCATATCCGGTTGTAACGGCAGAATGGATTAGTTGTGATTTTATAAGGAATATTGATGCAGGCAAATTTGATGTAACAACATTTAATAAACCATTTTTTATTCATCCTAAGTATTTTGTATTAAGTAGTCAATGTATGGTTATGTTTGATGCTTACACAACTGCATATATGAATGGGACAACTCATGATGTTCGCATGAGGTATATTAAGGATCCTGAAACATTAGTAGTTGGAGTTGGAAATACATGGCCTGAAAAGGTTGTGCAAGAAATTGTTAATATCGCAGTGCGTGAAGCGATGCAGGTATCACAGGATCAAAGATTTGAAACAAAAATTATTGAAGAAGAACAAATTAAAACACAATAATAATGAGGGGTTTAGATTTTCAAATACAATTTGAAAGGGTTATTCAGGAAATGAGTGATGTGTTTATTTCTGAGGAGAGACCCGATACGTTCACCATCTTTAAATTCATAGGACAGGCCCAGATAAGATACCTGAAGGAGAAGTATATAAATTTACCAACTACACGAGAGAATATTGAATTTATACAGAGGAGATCAGATGATCTTAAAAATCTTATAAAGACAGTTGTTTTTGCTTCTCCTGATAATGCAACGCTTGGCGTGTATGCAGGAAGGGCAAAGTACATTGATATGATAGATGACTATGTTTTTTATATAAGGTCAGATTCAGAGATGACGCGTACAGATGCTATACCAATTGCTTCCGGGCAATATGTTCCTAACAAGATTATTCCTCATTCAGAATTAGATAATGTATTAGATACTCCGTGGAACTATCCAATACTTCGTAATCCTGTTGTTGTGTTTGAAGAAAATAAGCGTATATACGTGGTACATGATACATATACCAGTGCAATATCCAATATATCACTCACATACTTACGTAGACCATATAATTTTGATACCAGTTATGCCGAACTCACTACAGACGTATCAAGTGTTGGAGACAATATAAAAATGAGAGCATTAACTGCTGTTACTTATGACGGAACAGATTATAGCATAGGTGACTATTTGATTAAGGAAAGTGGAAAGGATACTATTACAGGTACAATATGTACTCCTTATGATGCAATAGATGAAACTACAGAATGTGAATTTTCATATCATACACACGATGATATATTACGTATTGCAGTACAAATGTATATTGAAGAGGCAAAATTCAGATTGAATATAAAACCTGCAAAACAAACATAAATACAGTAAGTAATGAGAGGCATAGACTTTCAGATACAGTTCGAGAGAATCATTCAGGAGATGCATGATAATTTTATATCCAGTGACAGGCCTGATACATTTACTGTATACAAATTTATTAATCAAGCGCAAATAAGGTATCTTAACGAGAAGTATATAAGTTTTTCAAGTGTTAAAGAAAATGTTGAATATATACAACAGCGAGCAGGTGATTTAAATAGTTTGATTAAGACACGAGTTTTTTCAACATCTGTTTCTCCTGCAGGACCGTATTATGGAAAGTCTAAATATATTACCTTAATTGATGATTATGTGTATTATATTAGGTCGGATTCTTACTTAAAAAGAACAGATGCTATACCAATTATTACAGCAGCATATATTCCTAATAAAGTAGTCCCATATTCAGATTTGGAACGATTATTAAAAACACCATGGAATTATCCGATATTAAGAAATCCGGTTGTGGTATTCGAGGAAGATGATCGAATATATGTTATTCATGATAGTTATACAACAACGCTTACACAAGTATCATTAACGTATTTACGAAGACCTTATAATTTTGATACGAACTATCAGGAGTTTACTGGAAGCATACCAGAAGCAACGGTTCCTACCGGTACAAGAATGAGAGCATTAACAGCTATATCTAATTATGTTGGGAATTCATATGTGATAGGAGATTATTTCACTAAGGTAAGTGGTTATAATACTATTGGGGGGAGCGAGATGGTATGTACACCGCATGATGGTTTGAATATAACTACAGAATGTGAATTTCCTTATCAGGTACATGATGAGATATTGGACATGGCGGTTAAGATGTATGTAGAAGAAGCAAAGTTTAGGTTAAATATAATGGCTGCACAGAAAGAACAGCAGGCAAGTCTTTAATATAATAAACAGGAATAATGACTGGAATAGAGATGCATTATGAGTTTGAGGTTCTTTACGGACAAATAGATAACTATGGTGGTGGCAGGTTCCAGTCACATGAGATACAGACATTTTTAAACAGGGCACAGGAGATTATAGTTGAAGGTGGATACAGTAAAGACAGAACAGATGATAAAAGGTTCTTTGAATCAAATGAGAAGACAAGAAGGGAATTAAACGAATTAATATGTGACGCTAATTATACGGGTGGTCAATTTAACACGGGAGCATCTGCATTGCATGATAATGCTGTGTTTGCAGAGATGAGTAGTAATTTTTTATATTCTCTTAAAGAAGATTGTACTGTGCAATACACGGATTGTAATGGTGAAACTGCTACAAAGATGGCAAAGGTTAAACCGATAAAGCATGATAGTTACTTGATGGATATTAATAATCAATTTAAGAAACCGGGGAAAGAGGTTATATGGCGAATGGATTACCAAGGTGATAGTACCGGTACAATAATGCATGAATTAATTTCTGATAGTGATACAACAATTACGAACTATCATATAAGATATATTAAACGACCACAAAAGATTGTTATAATTACTAATGTTCCTTGTGAGTTGAATGAAAGTGTACACAATGAAATAGTAAAGATTGCGGTCGATCTTGCTATCGAAACTCAAAAATATAGATTAGCTCAAAAAGGGGAATTACAAACTAATAATATTAAGTCATGAGTAAAAGAAATTTAAGAGCGCGCAGGTTAGCAAAAGCAAAACCTGTTAAAGAAACAAAAGAAACAAAAGAAACAAAAGAAGAATTTGCACCAATTGTTCAGTTAGATGCTGAATCCCTTGGAGTAATTGATGCATTTTTGTCTGTTGATCATGCAGTAAAGAAATTGGAGTTAAATAGGCCAAATCTTTTACGTGCTTTGAAAAACAAAACTAAATACAAAGGATTTTTATGGGACTTTGAATAGTTCCTTTGAATATATTTAAGATAGAAAATTATTATTGTTGAATTTAATACTTTAAGAAATGACACAAAATGATGTAATGCAATTGCTTATCGGTAAAGATGTGGGTGGTGGTACACCGACTACTTCTGCCGATAGTCCAATTTATGAAGCCACCGATACTTATTTATTGGATGGCGAAATGGCTGTTGTTAACAGTCATAACATTGTACTAAGTGCCACAACTGTTTTGACAGATGACTTGGTAAAAAAGTACGGTTGTAAGATTATACAGCGTAGTGGTTCAAAACTGATCGAGAGCGATCTGATTCCAGAGGATAATATTCTGAATTACAAAGGACAAACTGATTCTGCTATTGCAGAACAAATTTCATATATCGGTTATAATGGTTCTGCAAACGATATTGAAGTGAATAATAGCACTTTATATGTTATCAGGTTATTGCTGAAAGAACAGGATCTTACCGGGTTTGGTCAAGAGATTATTCTTAATGCTGCTTATAAATCTGATGCTGCTGCAACACAAGCGGAGATTGCTAATGGATTAGCTCTTATATTGTCAAATACTCTTCGCAGGCAAGCAGTACAACCTATTAAGTCTGAATTACTTAATAGTGTAGCAGTAGATACAGCATATGATTTTGATCATACATGTACTATTGTCAAGGGCGAGAAAGCCGTAACTGTTGCTACGAATAGCCAGTATAATAACGGTACTGAATTGGCAGTAGGAGACTATGTAAGATTTGGTGCTACAAGTACGACAGAGAATGCATTAACTGATGGTATATATAAAGTGCTGTCACTTGATTCAGGTACACAGTTTTCAGTTGACAGGCCTATAGAAGCTGAAAGTGGTGCGTATGCAACCGGTAGTGGTTATTGCCAGGTATTGTTAGCTGCAACTGCTAATGCCGCAGACTTCGGTATTAAACTTACCGGTATTGCAAGAGAGTTTAGTATGCCTAAGAAAAGGTATAGTAAGGTTTCTTTTGATGTAGGATTGGATGATGGATTTGGAGATACTGTATCTGCTACAAGCACAAATATGTCTCTTGGTCATGGTTATTATGCAGAGATTGCCGAATTAGAATATGATCTTTTGGGTAATGCCGGTAATCCTTACAATGCAGATCCAATGTGGTCAGCACATAAGAGTGATGCAGCAACAAGTGGTTATTATGATACGATCAACATGACCTATTATGATGATCATGCAACCGAGGGTATTGGGGCAACACCGAGACGCAAGAAACAATTAGTGCTTGCCTTTAAAACAGGTTTTTCTAATGGTGAAGCTCCTGATATTGTAAGTGATGTTCTGGATGCTTATACCACGATGACAAACGGAATTGGCGTGTAATTATTCTTCTGTTTTTTTCATAATTAGTGATTGAAAGGGGGGATAGGAGAAATGAGGATTTTTTCCTCTTCCCTCTTTTTTTAAACAAGAAAGGAGAATAAATAATGTTTACACCAGATCTGGATTTAACGGTAGCACAACGATGTAGAGTATTCCGTATCGAAGAGAAGACAGGTGTTGATACAGGAGATGGAGATAAATGGGATGGTGTATCCGGCCTGGATTCATCTACTCTTACAGAAGCAATAATTCGTATAATAACTCCCTCTGCAACGTACACTGATAATGATGTGTTGTCACAGATTAGTTCACCGGTAACAAGTACATTCGATTTTAATGATATAACAGGGACCTATGTAGATGGGCTATATAACTTCGTTTATTCATTAAAAACTGTTGATTTTGCAATAGCTTCATATGCTGATTATGGCGCAACTGTTGATGGTGCAGTATTAATTAATGCTACAGGACACGGTCTTACCACAGGTATGTATGCCTCTATTACCGGGACTACAAATTACAATGCTGATTATTATGCTACGGTGGTGGATGCTAATAATTTCCATGTTTCTGCTACTTGGGTTGCTGATGATGGAGCATCTACAGGTACAGTAATGTATAAAAGTACTTTTTACCCATATGTTTATTGTAATGCAGAAGCAGGAATAGAAACAATGTTTGCTAATATAGCAAGAATGACTAGTGGTACTGAAAGAGATCTTTATCTTGCAGATGCAATAACTGCTAGTGGATTATTACAGTCATTAAAAAGTGCTATAACATCAGCAAATGAAACAGCACTTGATAATATAATTGCTGAGATTAATCAAATACTTGACTTTAGAGAAGTAGAAGTTGAATTTTAAATTATGGCTACAGGAGCAAAATTTCTTGGATCATCACCAAGCATTGAAGGTGGAAGAACACATATCGAGGCAGCAAGAACCGAGAAGGGAAATATTGTATATCTCGGTAGTGATAATGCTTTAGGTGGTGCTACAGGTGCAAGAGGACCTGCAGGAGCGGATGGAGTAGATGGAGTTACAGGACCTAGCATAACAGGATCTACTGGAGCTACTGGACCTACTGGAAATACCGGTAATACTGGACCGGAAGGAAGTATAGGAGCAACAGGTGATACAGGTCCCACAGGCACACAAGGCAATACAGGATCGGAAGGAGATCAAGGACCTACTGGACCAACTGGATCGGATGGTTCTACAGGCAATACAGGTCCGCAAGGTGACAAAGGAGAGACAGGTCCTACAGGGGCAACTGGCAATACAGGTGCAGATGGTACAGCAGGCATACAGGGAAATACTGGTGTTGATGGGCCAAGTGGACCTACAGGAAATACAGGCATTCAAGGTGAGACAGGACCTACCGGTGCTGATTCTACAGTGACTGGTCCTACTGGTCCTACAGGTAATGATGGTCCTACGGGTGCTGGAGTTACAGGACCAACAGGACCTACGGGTATAACAGGCTCACAAGGGCCGGTTGGTAATCCAGGAGCAGATAGTACAGTTGCAGGGCCAACGGGCCCACAGGGACCAAAAGGGGATACCGGTGATGTGGGTGAGACAGGTGCAGCAGGAGATAAATATGCAGCATTATCCAGTGAATTAGAAGCTATCCCACAAGAACATGCTACTAGTGTAACGATGGTTATTACTACCGGGAGAGCATATTCGGTAGGACAAGATATTGTCATAGCTCATACAGATACACAATTGTTTAGAGCTACAGTGGTATCATATGATAGTACTAGTGGATTATTAAATGCAAATTCAATAAATAATACTGGTTCAGGAACATATAATGAGTGGTATATAAATTTATATGGTGGAGCATATTGTCCGGGACCTACTGGACCACAAGGACCTGTTGGACCGTCAGCCACAGGAGCAAGCATACCGAATGTATATCAAGAAGTTATTGGATCTCCTACTTGTGGTACTGGAGCTTTTGTTCCTATCCCGGGTCTTACTGGAACAATAACTATCGATTCTAATGTTGCTATAAGAGCGGAGATGTCATTGGAGATAGAAAGTGATTATACTGATGCTACTGGTATATTTACTATTGCTATAAATAATGTAACTGGTCCTACTTATAACCAGTCTTTTTCAAGTGAATCGCATGCTCCAGAATTAATTTCAATACAATATGTTAGTTCCGTTCTTACAACAGGTACATATAATTTTACTGGTTATATGGATTATAGGAATGCTTTTAGTACTGGGGGAGTTTTTCTTAATATAAACGAAGGTTCTATTCATGTAATGGCTATGCAAGCAGCTATTGGACCTACAGGACCAACAGGTGCAGATAGTACTGTTACAGGACCTACAGGAGAGACAGGAGCGACAGGTACACCTTATGACTGGACAGGAGCATGGGCAACAGGAGTATATGCTTTAAATGATTGTGTGTCAAATAATGGTAATGGTTATGTTTGTATATTAGGACATAGTTCAACTGCAGGAAGTGAACCAGGAGTTGGTGCTAATGAAGCGACATATTGGGATATGTTTGTACAGAGAGGACCAACAGGAGTAGACGGGCCTACTGGTGGAGCAGAAGAACATTACTGGAAGAAATCATCAGGTACTGGATCAATGGTTATTACAGGAGCAGGATCAACAGCTTCTGGAGAATATGCAATAGCTGCAGGATATGATAATACAGCAAGTGGTGATTATTCACATGTGGTAGGATATGATAATATAGCAAGTGGAAATGGAACGCATGTTGAAGGAGGAAATAATGAAGCAAGTGGGCAATATTCACATGCTGAAGGAAATGATACAATTGCAAGTGGTGATTATTCACATGCAGAGAATAAAAATTCAAAAGCACAAGGATCATATTCACATTCTGAAGGATATAAGACATTGGCGTCCAGTAATTCAGATCATTCAGAGGGTAATTATACTGTTGCTTCTGGTAATCGTTCACATTCAAGTGGGAATCATACTGAGGCTTCAAATTATGATACATATGCTGGAGGGGCATATTCTAAAGCAGAAAATCATTCTGAATTTGCAAGATCAAGTGGTAGATTTAGTGAGACAGGTGATGCTCAATATTCTACTATACATTGTTATGGTAATACAACTGGAGTAACTGGAACTTATAATTATAATAATGTATATCCTGGGAATAGTTCTGGTAACAAGATTGCTTGTCCTACTGGCACTAATTTTAGTTATTTTGCAAATACTATTTGGATACAGACATCTGGTAGTTCTGGTTATTCGGGTGATTGGTGGCAGGGTGTACATAGAGGATATGTTGGTAACCCTACTGGGACATTTAGAAGGAACTCAAATTCATCGGATGTTGCTGGGGGGGAAATCAATTCTGCTGATCTTGTGGTTCAGATGACAGGATCTAGTAACGAAATATGGCCGGAAGTGGCATTAAAAGGAGATAGAACTGGAAGGGTATCAATAGAACTTAAATTAGTAAAACTTAAAATATAATGAGTAGTCCTTTACCTACATATTATAGAGCAGAATTTAAGTCTACATGGAAAACTGATAATGTAGGGGTGAGTAATGATAATCAGATTGTATTACCATTGGAAATATCAGGAACTTATAATTTTAAAGTTAGTTGGGGGGATGAAAATACTGATAAAATAACAATTTATAATCAATCAGAAGTCACACATACTTATGCATCGGCAGGAATTTATACAGTAAAAATAATAGGTACAATAAATGGATGGAGATTCAATAATGTTGGAGATAAGTTGAAATTATTAACTATTGAAAGTTGGGGAGAGTTATTACTAGGTAATAATGCTTGTAATTTTTATGGATGTTCAAATTTAATTATTAATGCTGTTGATATATTGGATGTAAGTAGTAATACTACTTTTTATGCTATATTTCGTAACTGTTCTTCTTTAACAACCTTTGATGTAAGTTCGTGGGATGTAAGTAGTATTACTACTTTTAGAGATGCCTTTTATGGCTGTTCTTCCTTAACAACATTAGATGTAAGTTCGTGGGATGTAGGTAGTGTTACTGCCATGAATAGTGTTTTTTATGGTTGTGTATTACTAACAGATGTTGTAGTAAATAATTGGAACATAACAAGCACAACTAATATGACACATATGTTTTTTGGAGTAACACTTACAACGGATCGTTATGATTCTATATTAATTGCATGGGCAGCACTAGCGGTACAACCAAATGTAAATTTCAATGCTGGAAATTCAAAATACACTGGAGGTGGTGCAGCAGCAACAGCAAGGGCTGTATTAACTAGTGCGCCTAACAACTGGATAATAACAGATGGAGGTATAGCATAAAAGAAAATAAATTATTAATTTAAAGCATGGAGATGCATATTATGAGAAACGAAAATAAAATAGAAAAGACTATCTGCCTTTGTGCAATAGTTAAAAATGAAGGAAAGATCATTAAGAGACTTATTGACTCCTGTAAGGAGATTATTGACTATTGGGTAATTATTGATACCGGTTCAACGGATGATACAAAAAAAATTATACTAAAAGAATTTAAGGATAAGATTCCAGGAGATCTGTACGAAAGTGAATTTGTAAATTTTGGACATAACAGGACAGAACTTGTTCGGAAAGCAAAAGACAAAGCAGATTATTTGCTATTGGCAGATGCAGATTTTACAATACATTGGAATAAAGATTTTGATAAAAGTAAATTAACTGCCGATATGTATCATTTAAGATATGAAGGTGGGTTGGATTTTGCACAGGCATTATTTGTTAGTGGACATAAAGATTGGTATTACAAAGGAGTAACACACGAATACATCACATCAGACGTTTTAAGCCAACCAGTTGAATTACGGAGTTTGTGGATTAATCATCATTTTGATGGCGGTACACGTCACGAGAAGCTTGTTAGGGACAAGGAATTATTGGAGAAGGATATACTGGAAAATCCATCAGAGGTAAGGAGTTATTTTTATTTAGCACAGACATATGCTAACATGAAAAATTATAAACAGGCAATAAAGTTTTATCAAGAGAGAGTAAATAAAGGTGGTTGGCCCGAAGAGGTGTATTATTCTAAATATCAAATAGGGATAATGCTTACTAACCTGAAAGAGAATGATAAAGCAAAATTAGCTTACTTGGATGGATATGATTATCGACCACATAGGTTTGAGTGTTTATATTCACTTGGAGTATTATGCAGGGAGCAAAAAAAGTATAACCAGGCTAAATTGTATTTTGAGAAGATAAAGAGTATGCCTTATCCCGGAAATGATTTGTTATTTGTTCATAAAGTACAATATGATATTATGACAGATTTTGAATTAGGGATATGTTATTTCTATACAGGAGAATATGAAAAAGCAGAGAGAGCTAATAAAAAAGTATTGAATTATAAACAGAATGGGTTACCTGGTAATGTAAAAGAGCAGGCACAAAAGAATCTTGAATTTACGTATGAGAAGATGGGTAAAGTAAAAGGTAAGGATACAGGATATGTTGTTGCTTCCATGTTTACAGTAGATACTCCATATGAACAAGAGATATTAAAACTTAAAGAAGGATTAGATAAGTATGGTATAAAATATGAACTTATTGGTTATAAGCCACAGGGATCATGGGAGAAAAATACACAGATGAAACCTCATGTTATTAAAAATGTAATGAAGAAGTATAATAAACCGGTTGTGTGGATGGATGCAGATGCAGAGGTGTTAAAAAAACCGGTGTTCTTTGATAGTGTAAGTGGAGATTTATCATTCTATATAATTAAAGAATGGAATGAGATGCTTACCGGTACAATGTATTTTGCAAATAACATAAGAGTACAAAGACTTATTGACCGGTGGATACAGGAAAATAATTCAAATAGTTTACCTGATGCAATGAATTTTCAAAAAGTAATGAGTGAGTTTGGAAAACTTGATTATACACCCTTACCTGCTGATTACATAAAGATATTTGATAATGATCTTATAGTATCCCCTGATCCTGTTATAGTACATAACCAGGCATCGAGAAGGTTTAAGATAGATGTTAATAGAAGTGTTGTTAAAAGGACTGTAAGGGATGTAATTAAGCCTATGATTAGTGAAATGGATGCTTGTACAGTTGTTGGTAATGGACCATTCAAAACGAATTTATCAAAAGAGATTACACATTCATTTATAATGAGATGTAATAATTTTAAGGTTGGTAAAGGATATGAGAAGATAGGTAAGAGAACAGACTTGAATATATCGTCTTTATTCCATGAGATTATTCCTCAAAAGAAAGTAACTTATCCAATATTGGGTATATTACCTATAAGCGATACATTATACCAAAAATATACAACAGCAAAACAAATGCATATGTATTGGGCAGAGAATGCAATGGAACTTGCAATGAAAGGAATTAATGTTTTTACTTATAGTGATGAGGATGAATTTGCAGAGATGTTTACTGTGGTAGCAAAAAAAATAAATGCTTTTCCAAGTGTAGGGATTATGGCTATAATGTTAGCAAGATGGTTAGAGTTTAAGAAAATTATATTGACCGGGTTTACATTTTTTGAATCAGAGAAGTCTCATTACTTTCTTAAAGATAACGTTATCCCGAGTGCGCATCATAATATGAAAGCAGAGAAAGAAGTAATTAGAGGATGGATAGAGAGTGATAAAGAATTTAATCCGGAGAGAGAATATGTGTTGGATGAATTAATGAAAGAAAAACTATACGAATATGCAAGTATTGAATCAGTTGCAGTTAAATGATGACATTGGAATAATAGAATTGTTTCATGGTAGGTTAGGTGATGACCTTGCTAAGAGTATGGCTTATCATACAGGGAATTTTTGGTATGTTGATCATTTAAACACGAAGAATATTCTTGTTAGTAAGTATATCGTTTTACTACAAGATTACAATATAGTAGGAGATACAACAATAAATAATGAATATAATATATTAACAGAGAATGACATACAGGCAATAATAGATCATTGTTACAGATTATTAGAACCTTATAATACGTAATTAATAATTAAAAATATAATATCATGGCAGGAAATAAAGGTGAAGTAACACCACAATTATTAACAGTTCTTAAAACTTTTACTAATGCAGTTTTACAATCAGGAAATATACAAGCAATTGATGTTTCTACATCAGATTATGATCCTGGTAAGTCGTTTTCACTTCTTGCCGGAACAGAAGGTGCATTAACAATTGTTGATTCTGTTAATATTGATGAGAAAGTAATACCTGTACAAGTAGGATACAACCCGGTTAAACTAACAAAAATTATTTGTGATACCGGGACTAATGTTGCAGATGATTTATGGGCTCTATTTTAGAATTTAAAATATAATAAAATGCTTGGTAACGCAATAGGTATAGGAATTCCTTTTACAGTAGGTGTAACGTTTAGAGGAAAAAGTGGTAGTAGTGCAGTTACAACTGCCGGTACTACAATAACTTTCTCTACAAAATTATCATCTACTGATTATTCTGTATTTATAAGATGTTATGATGGAGGTGGTAACAATATAGATTTTTTACTTACGGAAAAAGCAACTACCGGATTTAAAATAACTCCGGTTGTTAATGGGACAGTAGATTATATTGTTATATTTGGAGAATCGGCTAGTACAAGGTTTGCTAGTGAAGCAGTAACAACAAGCGGGACAGCAATATCGTTCTCATCTGTTTTAGCAGGGTTAGGTTATGGGACTTTAATACGGTGTTTTGATGATAGTGGAAATAATATTGATTTTTCTTTGACAAGTAAAGCTATTGGTGGATATACGATAACATCTGCAGTTAATGAAACAGCAGAATATATTGCAATTCTTGGAAATACGTCAAGTATAAAAGTAGCAGTTGAGGCAGTGGTTACGACAGGTACGGCAATAACATTTGATTCTGCATTAAGTACAACAAGTTATGCAGTAGGGATAAGATGTTATGACGGAAGTGGCAATAATGTAGATTTCGCATTAACCAATAAAACAGTAAATGGATTTACAATAACACCAGCAGTTAATAGTACAGTAGAATATATTGCAATTGTTACTAATAATGTATTAGATACTTCGGATACAGAAGATTTAACAACATTTACAAAAGTTGATCCTGAAGGTAATTTTACAGTTATAGCCAATAAGTTAACTGTAACAGATATTTACCCAGAACATACCACAACATATTTATATTATGATTTTGGTGCTGAATATTTCAAGAAAAATTTTGTAATGAGGTTTGCTTTGAAAGTTACTAATATCTGGACTGATCATGCTTTACAAGGGGTTATTGGAGTATCAAATACTCTTGGTCTTAATGTTGAAGGACCAAACATTGAAATTAATTATGATTATACAGATGCTGGTGGAGGAGCTAATTATATAATTAGCTGTGGAGGTGGTGATCATGTTGCTCATAGTGGACAAAATCAATTTCTTGTAGGTACAACTTATTATTGCGAAGTAGAACGAACATTTGTTGGTGGAGCGGAAGATAATAGATT
>JAGHCS010000162.1 GCA_021160355.1 Candidatus Cloacimonadota bacterium | reverse complement strand
GTGTTATACATATCCATTATCCTACCTCGGAATGCGTTAGCAATCGTGGTAGGTTGTTCAAATATTTCCTTCATCATGAAAAAATCATACTCACCTTTATCTATCATAGAGATGTCCCAGTTGATCTTGCTTATTTCTCTCTGAACTTCATCGTCAGTAATTGTTTTTATGGTAAAATCATTTGCAGAAACCTCTACAGTTTCATCATCCTGAAGATAGATAACATTTTTGGTATGCACGACCAATGCAGCAGCATCGGAAGCGATAAAATTCTGCCCTTCCCCCACACCGATAATGAGTGGACTTCCCCTGCGCGCAGCATAGAGTTTATCCGGAACATCAAGATTGATAGCTACTATACCAAGTGTTCCTTCGACCTGTTTCAGCATCATGCGCACCGCATTATGCATGTCTTTACATTCAAGATAGAATTGTTCAATGAGATGGGCAATAACTTCTGTATCCGTATCGCTGATGAAGACATGTCCCTTTTGCTCTAATTTATCTCGGAGTAGTTTATAATTTTCAATAATGCCGTTATGAACCACTGCGATCTTTCCTGTACAATCTATATGCGGATGAGCATTCAGAGTCGTCGGCTCACCATGCGTTGCCCAACGAGTATGAGCAATACCCAGATGGGTCTCGAAATTCACTCCTTTGGGGAATGACTGCTCCAGTTCTACGATCTTGCCTTCTTTCTTATGAACAACCAGTTCATTATCCGAATTTACTATTGCGATTCCTGAAGAATCATACCCGCGATATTCCAAACGTTTTATGCCCTCGATTACGATAGGCAGCGCCTGCTTATTTCCTACATAGCCAACTATACCACACATGGCTACTCCTTTCTAAAAATTTGTGAAGCGACCTGCACTCCATTTTTCTCATTTACAGTTTGAAGAACAAGAAATCCAGCAACAAAGAAAAGTGCAATACTTAAAATAGCCCATCGCTGACTTTGTAAGATCAGCACGAGTACTCCATACAATAACGGACCAATAATTGCTGCAGCTTTGCCGCTCACCGCATAAAAACCAAAGAATTCAGCATGCTTATCTTCCGGGGTGAGAAGTGACAAGAATGACCTGCTTGCAGACTGACAAGATCCGATTGCAATACCTGCCAACAATCCGACTCCGTAAAATTGCGTCACGTTGTTGCAGAAATATGCCCAGATCACCACAGCGATCCAGATAAGCAGCGTGATGGATATTGTTTTTTTTGCTCCGATCTTGTCAACAATAAAACCAAAAATGATCGCTCCGATAAAGGACGTGATATTTGCCAAGACAAAATAGATGATAAGCTGTGAGCCCGACATATTAAAGCGCTGTGCCCCGTATATCGCTGCGAACACTATAACTGTTTTGATGCCGTCATTATAAATAAAAAATGATATCAAAAATCGGAAAAGGTCTTTCAGATCCTTGATATGATGAAATGTATTTTTGATGCGATCGTATCCGATTTTTATATAATTCTTATTTTCAAATTGTTGCTTTGGTTTTGACTCTTTTAAGAACACAAATATTGGAATTGCAAAAACTCCGAAGAATGCAGCGATCAGGGGAAAAACAAGAGGTACATTCGTTTCTATGAAAAGATAGGAAAGAATGAGCGCACTCAATCCGCCGATGTAACCGATCCCCCATCCTAAACCTGATACTTTGCCTAGATTCTTCTTAGTTGTGATCTCCGGCAGAAAGGCATTATAAAAGACATTGCCGCCTTCAAATCCAATATTGGCGATCATGAATATAAGCATACCCCATATCACAGCACCGGCACGGATAAAATATAATAATGCTGTAAAAAGAACAGACAAATAACAGAATACAAAAAGGAATTTCTTTTTTGAGTGCGTGTGGTCAGCAATTGCCCCGAGAATTGGTGAAATAAGTGCAACAATAAGCATGGAGAGACTTATCGAAAGTCCCCACAGTGAATCTCCTACTCCTTCTTTACCAACAACTACGGACTTAAAATATACACTGTACACAACCGTTACAATAACCGTTGTGAAAGAAGAATTGGCAAAATCATAACTGATCCAGCCGAGTATGTTCTTTTTCATTTTGTAAATATAAAAAAAGCCCTGTTGAAAGGGCTTAAAAAAGTTGATATTTACTTATCCTGCTCTATCTGTTCAATATATTCTAATTGCTGTTTTGACTTGTAGAAGTCTGAAGAATTTTTGAATTTTTTCACGATCAGGGAATAATATTCCTTTGCTTTATCATACTCATCTGCAGAAAAATAATGCTCAGCTATTTTGAATGCTATTGAAGACACATTATATGAATCAGGAAATTTCCTGACGAAGCGCTTTAGAGACTCATAATATGCATCATCACCTTCAGACAATCTTGTGCATTCCGCAAGCCCGAGCCATGCAGTTTCTTTTAGCAAAATATCGTGTACTCTGAATTTCGCCTTATTAAAATACATCTCGGCCATTTCTACATCCGGTTCGCTCTTTTCGATATTGATCTTACCCAGATAAAGATATGATAATCCACTATATTTTGAGGACCCATACTCCTGGAGCACTGCAGAAAATTCAGTTTCAGCTGTATCCAGCTGTTTATCTTCATAAAGTGCGAGAGCTTTATCGAACTGTTTTAATGCGAGGATATTGATCTTTCCGGATCGGGATGTCATTGCAACGATCACAATGATTATCACAATGAGTGCTACTGCACCTACTGCAAACTTTTTCCAGTGGTTTTGAATAAATTCATAAAAAAGTAGTGCGTTTGTCACAAACTTATCTTCTTTTATATCATGGTGTTTACGCCGTTTGATCTTCTTTGCCATTTTAACTTTCCTTCATGATTTTCAATAGGACACTTATTTTGAGGTTGATATTTTTTGTCAAAGGATAAATATGCAATTTTTCCCGATCACGTCCTTGGATTTTTCTTCCAGGAAAAAAGATGAAGCTTTCCTCCAATTCCTACTATCATGATGTATAGCGGTTGTAAAATTGCCCAGAACGGAAACAGAGAAAGAGATTTCTTCTGGAGATCAAAACGATCGATACCTCTCCGCAATATAATAAATTCACCTATCATTTTTACGAACCACGCACCAGCAGCATAAAGAGGTATGAAAAAAAGTCCGATAATGATAAGTACATTCAGGAGAAATACATCTGCAAGATAGAGATAAAAATCAAAATTAAGTGAAATTTGAATCCTCTCATTAGAAGCCCATCGTGAGCGCTGATTCAAAAAATTACCAAGCCGAGTTTCTGATTTTGTAAGAGCCTGCGTCTCTTTTCCAAAAGCAAAGCGTATCTCATATCCGGCTCTTCTTATGAGCTGCATCAGAAGAACATCATCTCCTGAAATATGATCTTTTATTCGCTCATAACCCTGCACTTTGTCAAAAGCTTCTCTTGTGTAACCCATATTCTGCCCGCTGCAAGAGAATGCTTTTCCTGTGCCAAGTGCACCTGCTGCTGCAAAAAAGAGTCCGATCGTATCAATATATTCGTACTTCTGAACGAGGGTTGCCTGTTTCCAGTTCGGGATAAACGGAGTGGACATACCTGCGACCATTCCCACCCCTCTTCCAAAATAACGAACCATGCCGGAAATCCATTGAAACGTAAGCACGCAATCTGCATCGGTTGTGAGAATTATCTCTCCACTGCTTTTTTGCACTGCCTGGGCAATCGCATTCTTTTTGCGGGAAATTACTTCATCAGAAATAGTGACAGAAAGCAAAATCAGATTATCACTCTTATTTTGAAAATCCTCAACGATACGGGCAGTAGAGTCGTCAGATCCATCATCTGCTATGATAATTTCATAGTTACTTTCGGGATAATCCTGATTGATGAGTGAAGTCAGCAGCCGGGCGATCGTGCCCTCTTCATTTCGTGCTGCAACGACAACTGAAACAAAGGGTTGAGCATTCGTTGCTGCGGTGTATTTTCGACCCAAACCTCGATAAAACATACCGAGATAGATGAAATAATAGAGAAGCAGAATACCTAAAATTATAATAAAAACGATCATTCGGCTCGGTGTGATTTAATACTTTTCCTGTACTGCATCGTGCGGTAATATTCATCCATATCTATATAGAGTGTATCTAAGCTGAGATCCTGATAACCAATTGGCTCAAAGTTATAACCCAAACTGTCAGAAAGGATTGTCGGTTCTGTCCCCCGGATAAAAATTTCATCAGTTACTTCTTTTTCAAAGGGCTGCGCAAGGAGTCCCGTCTTTTCCGAAATCGTGACATGTACGATGTTATCCGGTTCTTTAAACTCATAGAGTTTTTTGTTAATGATCGCTTTTCCTGTCGAGTCCTTCGGCGAACTGTTATACACCGCTCTTTTCATAATATAGGGCCAGGGTGGTACTGCAACATAGGCACCTGCCTGTCCTTTGCCAAGTGTGATATTATCATCAAATCCAACCCAGATACCGAGTACAAGCTGGGTGGTATATGCAATACACCACGCATCCTGATAATTATCGGTCGTTCCGGTTTTTCCTGCAGCCGGGAGATAAAATCCGCGCCATCGTATTCCTCCCGCAGTTCCTCCATCCACAACTGACTCCATCAAGTTTGTCATAAGATACGCAATATCCTCTCCAATGACCTGGGATGAGTGGGGAAGATATTCCTCGAGCATTTTTCCTGTTTCATCATCAATTCTTTTAATGTAGATTGGATCGACCCGTTTTCCACCATTTGCAAATGGGCAATATGCAGAAATAAGCTCAGCAGGATATACTTCCGCCGAACCGAGTGAAAGTGCGGGGAACGGGTATAATGGACTGTCAATACCGAGACGTTCCGCATATTTTATCACTTCATAAGGAGTCAGATGCATGAATATTTTGATTACGGGAATATTCCTTGAATGCTTGAGTGCTATGCGCAGTCTGGTCAAGCCGTAGAATTTATCAGAATAGTTTGGGGGTCTCCATTGTATTGTATCATTCTCCAGAAATACAAGCGGAAGGTCGTTGATCATCGTAGCAGCAGTGTATCCGTTTGCGACAGCAGCAGTGTATATAAAGGGCTTGAAAGCTGAGCCGGGTTGACGCCGTGCCTGCAGCACGCGATTGAACTTGCTATGATTGAAATTCCTCCCCCCTATCATTGCGCGGACATATCCTGTATTAGGTTCTACAGCATACACGCCACCCTGTACATATTTTGTATCAATATCAAAAGTATCTGCAGGGAATTCATCATATTTCACATCGTAATTGAGTTTATTTTCAAATTCAACCAGGTGATTGTTAAGAACAGAATCAGCATAATTGGTCAAATCTAGATCAAGAGTTGTGAACACCTGCAACCCGCCATTGTAGAGCATTGAAGTGCCGTATTTCTGCTCAATATATTTACGAACATATTCGTAAAAGTAATCAGCCGGCTGCTTGGCTTTTTTTCTCGTCGTTATCTCAACAGTGTCATAATATGCTTGGTAGTACTCAGTTTCGTCTATATAACCCAGCTCATACATCTGTGCGAGGACAAATTTGCTTCTTCGAACCACCTCATCATAATGAAGTCGGGGATTAAGATATGTGGGCGCTTGTGGTATCCTTGCCAGAAGTGCACATTCTGCAAGAGTGAGATCTTTTGATGATTTCCCGAAATAGTTCTGTGCTGCAGATTCCACTCCGTAGTTGCCGCCGCCAAGATAGGTTTTATTCAGGTACATCTCCAGGATCTGGTCCTTGGAAAATGTCCGCTCGATCTTAAAGCTGAGAAGAGCTTCCTTGATCTTCCTATCCATGGATTGCTCAAGCGTTAGGAACATATCCCGGGCAAGCTGCTGGGTAATAGTGCTTGCTCCCTGCCTTATGCTGCCGGTGGAAAAATTTGCAAGAAATGCACGCAGAATCGAAGCGAAATCAATTCCCATATGATCATAGAAATTTTCATCCTCCATCGCGATAAATGCACTGATAAGTGTATCCGAAATTTCGGATAATGGTACACTCCTTCTATGTTCGCTTGCAAATATCTTCACAAGGTTTCCATCTTTATCAAACACTTTCGTGCCGTTCATAAGTTCGTATTCTTCAAGTTGTGAGATTGGAGGAAGCTCAAGATTGTAATGATAGATCAGACCGGCTATCACTCCTGTGAAAAACAGGCATACGCAGGTTACGATAAATAATATTTTCCAAAAATTCACTTTCTTCATACGTTACATTTTTTTGAAGAATTCTATTGAACTGTCAAAACTTAGTTGAATATTATTTGAATACTTTGATAGTGTAAATCTCAATCAAGTAGAAAAAGATTTTAAAAATTTGGTATTATGACAGATCAAAAATCAAATATTTTATCTTTCAATTGTTTTTTTCAAACGAATGACGAACACTATACCTTTTGGTGTATTATCCTCGACAAAGACGTCTCCTCCATAATCATCAACTGCCTTTTGTACAATGTATAAACCAATACCAGTATGCCCGTATTCACCATATTGGAAACCTTTATCGAATACCTTATGCTTAATTTCATCAGGTATACCAATGCCGTCATCAGCAAACCTGATTTCACAAAAATCTTCATTATATGTAATATCAATATCGAGTTTTGTGCTCTTCCCGTGTCTTATTGCATTACTAATTATATTTTCAACTATTGAATATATTGCATTATCCGCATATGCCTTGCCGGTACCTGAAACGTTGCATATTATATCCGGATAATCTTTGATTATTTTTTTTATCACTTGATCAATGTGATATTCATCTAAATCAGAATGAGAATCCAGAAACTGCTCCTGTTCTCGTTGCCGTTTTATTGTATTGAGACCTTTTTCCACTCGTTTTTCAATCTCATCGAGCATAGATTTATCCTGCTCTTCTTTGTAAATATCCAGAGCGCTTTTTATCACGATAAGATCATTGGCAATATCGTGACGTAAGATCGAATTTGCTGTTTTCAGACGCTCCCGATTTACTTTCAACTCATCTTCTGCCTGTTTACGATTTATAGCAAGAGCAATTTCTTCGGAAATAAAGTTTAGAATTTCAATATCTTTTTCTGTATAAAGATTTGGATTATCATAGCTTTGAACTGCAATAACACCTATCACTTTGTTTTCAATTTTAAGGGGGACACCCAGCCAGATTTCAGATGGAGAACCAACTGTTTCAATTAATCCTTTTTTTATTAATTTTTTTACTACATCCTTCGTAGCAAAGAGGTATTTACCGGTTTTAATGACATATTTTGTAATAGTCTTACCTGCAGGGAAAGTTTCAAATTTATCTTTTTCATCGACATCAAAAGGAAGGGAGATCATGTCGGTTTTTTCATCATATAAAGCTACATAGAAATTTGTGGTATCAATTATATCTCCAAGAAATTCTCTGATCTTGCTAAAAAGCTCCTTTATATTTTTAGTTGTATTCATGGCATTGGAAATGTCGAATAATGTTTTTTGAATTTTCTCTTCTCGTTTGCGCTCGGTTATGTCTCTCACAGTTGCTTGCAAAAAACTCTTGCCTGCCAAATCTACTCTTGTAAGTAAAACTGTGGCAGGAAATTCCTCACCATTTTTTCTTTTATGAGTCCATTCAAAGAAATTTGATCCATTTTTCATTGCTTTCTGAATCTCTTTCTTTGCTTTTACAGCACTGGAATTTCCATCCGGTTGTTTTTTGGGTGAAACTTTCCAGGGTTCGAGCGAAGTAAACTCTTCGAGATTTTTTACCCCAAATGTATCGAAAATAGCTTTGTTTCCTGAAGTGAATTTCCAGGTTGGTGGCTCCAAAGTCATAATAGCATCTTTAGATGATTCAAAAAGTTTTCTAAATCGTGCTTCGCTTCCCTTAAGTTGTTCCTCAGCTATCTTTCGTTTTGTGATATTCTTAACGAGTGCAAGTATAACAGGTTCATTTTTTAATAAGAGAGCAGTTAAGTGAACTTCAACCGGATATTGTGATCCGTCTTTTCGATAATGAGTTGAAAATAATTGCTTTTGTTCACCATACTGAAGCTGCTGCCAGATTTTCTCTCTGTCATCCCGAGAAATACTATTATGATCTATATCAGCAACAGTTTTGCTTAACAATTCTCTTTTTGTATAGCCAGTAAATTCTGTAGAAGTTTTATTTACGAGAACAAATTTTCCATCAAGATCATGTGCAAAAACGGCAAAAGGGATATTCTCGATAACAAGCCTCAGAGATTCTTCACTCTCCTGAAGTTCTCTTGTTCTTTTATGTACCGCTTCATCTAAGAGTTCTTTTTCTTCTCTGAGCCGGTCTTCAGCTTTTTTTATTCTTAACATCGCATTGATCTGGGCAGTAAGTTCTCCGGCATCAATCGGTTTAGCTAAAAATACATCGGCTCCGGCATCAAGACATTGTATGCGACTTTCTGCATCTGTGGTCGAACCGGTATGAATAACTATGGGAATCTGTTGAGTCGTTTTATCGCTCTTCAATCTCTTACAAACTTCTATGCCGTCTATTTCAGGCATAAAAACATCTGAAATAATTACATCGGGTTGTATATCCCTCGCCGCTTTCAGCCCTTCTTTTCCTGACTCTGTTGTTATTACAACACAATCGGGAATCAATTCTTCAAGTAGATCTTTGACTGCTTCCAAATTTTCTTTTGTATCATCAATGATCAAAATTTTAT
>JAGHCS010000093.1 GCA_021160355.1 Candidatus Cloacimonadota bacterium | reverse complement strand
ATTAAAATATACATAGTTTTTATTATTATGTTCAAATAATTTTGAATAAAGAAATCAATCTTTGGTAATTCTTTGTCAAAATATTCGTGAAATTTGAGGAATCTTAATGCAAATAATTATTTAAAACCGATCCCCATAAATTTTTAGTATTGGATATTGATCAGATGCATGTCTGGCATATATTAGTTCTTCCGAGACTATTTTCGTAAATCATATATACTCCACTTATTGGTTTTAACGTATTATGACAGCAATAAGCAGGAAACCAATTAAAATTACTCCGCCAACAGAAGCGATCCGCGCGTAAATATTTCTGCTTTCATACGAATTAGAAAAAACACCAAGAGCAATTGCCGCAAGCGGATTCAACGTAAAGATGATCATCATTAAAGAAGGAAGTGCTTCAAAAATAATCTTAAATATATTTGTTATATGAGAAAGATAAAGAATGAATAGGATCCATGAAAGTAGCGCTGGAAGCAGGAGTACAAAACCAATTATCCCCAGCGTTTGAGCATTCTGTGAAGCTGGCTTCACTTTCATGTTATATAATGCCTAATGAAGTGATAAGAACCCAACCCCCATTGCCAGATGGAAGTTTAATCAGAACCCAATCATTATCGAATCGTTCTATAGATACTTTTAGTCCCTCATGGATAGTGAAAACCTGTGCAAAATCCTCACTCGGTCCGCTGTAGGCAATAACTGTTTCACCAAGTATTACTGCAGAATCCTTGGCATAGAAATCACGGATCCTCATAATTTCTGTCACAGTAACAAGAAAGAAAATCACAGCAAAGATCACGAGAAGAATTTTCACAATTCGTTTGAGAATAGCATTTCTACTCATGATAAGAATCACTATAAAAGCCATCATTATAATAAAGGAAATGAGTACCAGCACTCCAAGTAGATTTATTGATAGTTTATAATATATTTTTCTCAGCAGAGTTTCAAGAAATGATCTTTTAATTTCCTCTTTATCTTTGATGCCTGCAAGTAACATTGCAATGTTTTCATTCAGTTCCCTATGCAGGGGTTCAAATTTTGCTGCCTTCTCATAATAAAGCCGCGCATTTCCAAGGTCATTCAGCTTGAAATATGTATTCCCGAGATTATAAAAGAGTTCGAAATTTTTCACTCCTTCGGTGACAAGTTTCATGTATTCTTCTTCAGCTTTTTGATAATTCTGCTCCTGATACGCACTATTTGCAGCAGTTATATCATACTCTTTTGCACTAAGCAATGAAGTAATTAATAGCACAATACTCAAAACAAATATTATTTTTTTCATCGTTTCTTCCTGAATTTTGTCTTTGAAAGATTCTGCAAGATGGTGTTCAATTCATTATATTTTCCTTCAAGCTCTTCATGAGAAAATTGTATTCCTCCGAAGCGTGCGCTATCCGTCATTTTCAAAAACTCAATTATATCATCAATATCTTGTTTTGATAATTCATTTTTCTTCAATACAGCTGTGATATCCTGAATGGTCGAAGCACTTGCAGAAATATTGCATTTATTTGCAATAAAGTTTTTCAGAGCATTCTCTGCTGCAACAAAAAAACCGGAAATATTATCTTGTTTCAACGCAGATTTCACTTTATCTAAATCTTTCTGAAGCTGTTTATTGGAGATTCGTGCTCGATAATATGCCTTATCCTGTAACAATTTTTCTCGTTCCTTTTTTATAATTAAGGCAGCGAAAATACTTAATAATGATAGTACAATCAGTATCCAGAACCAAGCCCGTGAAATGACTAGTGTATAGTCGGTTATAGAATTCTTTGTGATAATGAAATTTATATCCAATCCCTGAATATCAATATCCTGTGGACGAATATATGAGAGAGAACCGGGAGTGATTTTTCCTTTTTCAACGCTGAGCGTGAGTGATTTTGTTGCAATAGTTTTATATGTTTTTGAACGCGGCTCAAAATAGGTGAAAGATATAGCAGGCAGGTTGAAAGTGCCGGGCTCTTCTGGTATGAGAATATATTTTATCACTTTTTTGCCGGAAATATTATCCGGTTGATAGAGTTCATCATTTTCCTCAGGTGGAAAAGTGTCAATATTCGGAATAGCAGGCAATGTCGGTGGGTCGAACATACGGATGTTACCGGAACCATTTATCGTAAGAGTAAGAGTGACTGATTCACCGGTTTTCACCTGAGATGAGCTGAGCTCAGATTTAATATCAAACTGTCCTACTGCTCCTGAAAAATTAATCGGCTGTCCCTCAAGTGGAAGAGGTTTGACTTTTATCGTAGAAGTATTTGACTGAATATAAGCCCGCTTGGTCGTACCGAAATCAAAGAAATTTTTTGCGGGAACCTCATACGCACATAACAGCTCCATTTTATCCAGAGTGTACGTGCTTGCATTGGTTGGGAAAAGTGTATAATCGCTGATACGATACGCATAATATCGTATTCCATTTATTACTTCAAGCGTATGTGTAATATTTTTTGTTTGAAATGTCTCTTCTTTTACGAAACCTGAAAATTCCGGCATTTTCTCTGCATTCAATCCAACCAGTCCTTTGTTACTGTAAAGCACATATTTTACAGTGAAGGGTTCTCCAACAAAAACCTCAGATTTACTTGGTCTTGCTTGAAGGAAAATCTGCACATTATTAGAAGAATTACTATTCTGCTTTTGTGATTGCTGCCTGGGTTGTGGAATGTTGCTATTTTCTTCGACGACAGTTACATTTATTGTTTTTGAGCGATAGGTTTTATTCTTAAATTTTGTATGAATAGGCGGGATAGTGAAGCTACCTATTTTCAAGGGACGCAATGAATATGTAAAGCTCTGCGTCACCGAGCGTGACATTTCATTATTGATGATTTCAATTGAAGTAGAACTTGAGGAAGATTGTCCAACTATTTGAAATCCTGTGAGTTGTGGAATCTTTGGTTCAGCATTGATCTGTTCATCGGATTTAATTTCAACTGTGAGTTTTAGGAGCTCATTTAATGAAACTGTGCTTTTATCAACATATGATGTAACGGTAATATTATTCGCAAAATATATTGCATTGGTCATCACTAATAAAAGGGTAAAGAGTAATACTTTTTTTATCATGCTACCAATTCTTATCTACTTTTTTGACCTGATCTTGCTGAAGTAATTTCTTCATTCTTTCTTTTTGATTATCATCTTCAGCACGCTGCATTGCGTCAAGGATTCTCTCAGCCTGCTTCTTCTCTTCGTCAGTTGGTTGAGGTTGATTATGCTGTTCTTGCTCGTTTTGTTGCTGTTCTTGATCCTGTTGCTCCTGCTGTTGTTCTTGCTGCTGCTCTTCTTGCTGTTCTTGCTCCTGTTCCTGGTTTTGCTGCTGCTTATCTTGTTGCTCTTGATCCTTATCTTGTTGATCCTGATCCTGATCTTGCTGTTGTTGTTCCTGTTGTTGCTGGAGATACTGTCTTGTCAACTCATAATTATACTTTGTATCAGCATCATTTGGATTCTCGATGAGTGAATCACGATAATACTCAATCGCCTTTTGATAATCCTGTTTTTGAAAATATGAATCACCAATATTATAAAGAACTTTGGCTTTGTCGACATCTTCATTCTTTAAACTGGCTTCATATTCTGCAATTGCCTCATCATATTTTTCGTTCTTATAATGTGCATTTGCGAGATTATAATGAATTTTTCCCTCATCTGGATATTCAATACTACTCTGCTTGAAAAGTTCTTCTGCTTTTACAAAATCTTCTTTTTGATATGCCTTTTTCGCATTTTTGTTCTTCAAGACCTTTTCATAACTCAGTGCAAAGCAGTTTTGCGCCAATATGAGTGAGAGAAATCCAATAATAAACAAAAATTTTCTCATGATCTTATTTTCCTTTCCCATAATATAAACTCGATCAGCAATAATAACAAGGCAAATAAGACAAAAAATTGATATTGTTCTTTATATTCCGAGTATCGTCTTTCTGCAATTTTTTCTTTTTCCAGCAAGCTTATATCATTAAGAATATCCCTGATTTCCTGCTGTCCTGTAGAAACCTGGAAGAAAAGGCCGTTCGTTTCTTTTGCGATCCAGCTCAAATTTGAGAAATCTAACTTTGTTAGTACGATATTGCCATCTTTATCTTTAAGATATTCTTTTTCGCCGGTTTGTGGATTTACAAGAGGAATGGGCGCTCCCTTCTGAGTACCGATTCCCAGTGTATAAATAATGATATTACTTTCTTTTGCTTTCTTTACTGCTTCTTTGAAATCCCCTTGTAGGTTTTCCCCATCAGTTATCATTACCATAACCCTGTTTTGAGTGTCCTCAGTAAAAAGTGTGTTTGCTTTTTCTATAGCTTTTGCAATATCCGTTCCGTCTTCAGGAACAATTCCCACATCTACTAAAGAAGCGAACATCTTCAGGGCTGAATAATCCGAAGTTATTGGACACTGCACAAAAGCATCACCGGAGAAGATAATAAGCCCAACCCTATCACCTGTGAGCATATCGAGAAAGGTCATGAATGAGTTTCTTGCTCTTTGGATCCGGTTTGGCGCAAGATCTTCTGCAAGCATACTCGTAGAAACATCGATTGCAACGACGATATCAAGACCCTTTTCTTCGAGAATCTGCAATTTTTTTCCCCACTGCGGACGTGCTGCTGCTATTATAAGTAAAAGAATAATAGCAATCCAGAGAATGCTCTTTAATGTACGAGAAACTTGGGAAAGATTCATTATGAGTTTCTTTTGAAGCTCAGGGCTGCTGAACTCTGAAAAAACTTTTTTCCTTCTTTTGGCAGATAGGTAGAAAAGTAATATTATTATTGGT
>JAGHCS010000202.1 GCA_021160355.1 Candidatus Cloacimonadota bacterium | reverse complement strand
GGAATTGGAATAAAACTCAATGATTTTAATTTTGATTATGCCTTCACTCCATACCAGAATGATATCGGCACTGCTCACAGATTTTCCGTTTCATATAACTTTTAGGATTGCTTTATGAAAAAGATCGTACTCATCCTTTTGTGTCTTATTTGTGTTTCGCAGCTATTCGGGAAACCGCACTATTCGTCTCATGAACTAATAGCTCGTTTCTCAAGAGAAGTTGTATTCAAAGACGGCACCACAGGTATCGATGCATTTGATAATTTCCTTGATAAGTTCGGTATTTTGTCATCAGAATCAATTATTGAGAAGCCCGATCTCCATATTTATAAATTTACATGTGAAAAAGAAATTGATTTCTCTGCGCTCGAGGAGCTTTCACAAAAAGATGACTCTATCATTTATACTCAACCTAACTATTTGAATGAGATGCTCTCCATCACGCCCAATGATTCATATTATTATCAACAGTGGGGTCTGCCGGCGATCAATGCAGACAATGCATGGGAAATCGAAAAAGGGAATGAGCAGGTTGTCATTGCGATTATTGACTCCGGAATTGAATATGACCATCCCGATCTTGAGCAGAATATCTGGATCAATCATGGTGAAATTCCTGATAATTTTCTCGACGATGACCATAATGGATATATTGATGATTGGATGGGATGGGACTTCACAGAAACGGATATTGTCGATGCAATGGGAGATTTCCGCGAACGTGACAACGATCCGAGAGACGACCTCGGGCATGGTACGCATATCGCCGGGATCATTTCTGCTCAAACCAATAATCATCTTGGCGTATCCGGCACTACATGGTTTGCAAAATGCATGAACCTTCGAGCAGGTTTCCGCACAACCCTGGGTGGATATCTTGAAGATGATGATGTGTCGGCAGCAATAGTTTATGCTGCTGATAACGGTGCGCAGATAATAAGCATAAGCTGGGGAGATGTGATCTTAGCTCCAATTATTAACGATGCCTGCAATTATGCGTATAATTTGGGGGTTTCTGTCTTTGCTTCTGCAGGCAATGAAGGTGGTGTGGGGCTTTTATATCCGGCAGCTCTTGATAATGTGCTGTCTGTCACTGCGGTTGATGAAAATCTTAAAATATGCTCATTCTCCAGTTACGGAGAAGGTATAGACCTCTGCGGTCCTGGTCTGAGTATTTATAGTACTTATCTTAACAATGAATATAAGACGGAAAGCGGCACCTCGATGGCAGCGCCATTTGTTGCAGGATGTGCGGGTTTACTTCTTTCACAGAATCCACTCCTTTCTAATGTTGAAGTGTACAATCTTATCAAAATATCTTGTAATGACCTGGGAGATGAGGGGTATGATAATGTGTATGGATACGGGATTATCGATGCGGAAAAACTTTTGCAAAATGCAGGCGCAGATATTAAGCCGTTGTCCACGATCTTTTATCCACCTTATAATACTGGCTACATGCAGGATATTCCAATTATCGGAACCGCATATTGCGAAAATTTCTTCTGTTACACGCTAGGCTATACTACGAAACAGGAGCCTGTCGAAAATGACTGGCTCGACGTCATCACTCATAATCCTGAACCAATCTTATATACCGATCCGGTTGTTGATGATACTCTCGGCACTTTCATTATCAACGGCATCCAGGATTCGACATACTACATCCGTCTGAGTATGAAAGATATACATGGAAAAAATTATATTGATATCGTAAAGATCAGTGTTGACAGAACTCCCCCTCAATTTGTACCAAATGCTACTGCATCTACATTTCGATACAATTTTGACAAAAAGGATTATTACATTCTTTCAACAGCAACGGAACCTTCACAATTCTGCGCCACCTGTTTCTCAGCATATTCAGATACATTCTCCCTGATCCAGAAGAAATACGATTATTTCACGACCATGAAACTTCCTCAGCACCTTCCTGATGAATCCTATTCATACTATCTGTCAATTCAAAATCACGCAGGACTTTCCGAAAATTCCACGATTTTTTCGGATGCTATTACGATTGATAACAGCACCATATCCACAAGTGGATTTGATCCTATTGCTTCATATTCTCACTCAGTATATTTATGCTCGAATAAATATGACATCGATGGAGACGGCAAAATCGAGCTTGTTTTTATGGAATTCCCAGATGAAGGTTCATACGGTCCAGTCCGTTTTTGTGAATATGACAATATCAATAATGAACTCGATGTCGTGTATACGATGAGCAATTCTTTTATTCCATGGAGTATAGGCGATACGGATGCGGATGGGAATCATGAGATACTCGGAAACCGTGCAGATTCTATGCTGATATACGAGGCAGTTACACCAACCTCTTATCCGAGCAGATACGTTAATTCCATTAATGATGCTTATACAGGCACTTTTTATGATTTCAATAACGACGGAAGCGACGACCTGGTAGTGCGTTCTGCAGATATAATCGGATCTTATTCCCATTATGATGTGTATTCCAGAAGTGGAGATAATTTTAACCTAGAATGCATGATCCTCAATAATACGCATACATATTCAAGGAATGAACTCTCTCCCAACATCCGGTTTGGCGACCTGAATAATGACAGCAAGAGAAATATCCTTTTCTCTGATATTGATGGAGATATACTGATCTATCAAATCAATAACAATTATTCTGTTACACGCATTGATTCTCTTAAAATTCCTATTCCAAATGCATACTACAATGCTGTAGGAGATTTTGATGGAGATGGACTTCTCGAATTCATTGTGGGTGGTTACTCTGATGACGATGACGATGTAAATAATCAGTTCTGGCTTTATGGTGTGTATAAATATATTGATGGAAATCCCACGCTTCTTGAGTACATCCAGATTGCTGGTGTAAGTTCGAATAATGGTTTATCTGTAGGCGATCTCGATGGTGATGGCGCCGATGAGATCGTTATTGCTGCTGCACCCGATATTTATATTTATAAACTCATTGATAATGGGAAATCATATGATATAGTTCCGCAGTGGGTTGGCTCATCCTATAGGACGTATCAGCCGGTTTGCGTTGATGTAAACAATGACGGTTCTTATAAAGCAGCATATAATCATTATGATCAAAACGATTCTCTTGTGCTCGTACTTTCCTCCTTTCCTACTGATCCTCCCGCTCCTTCAACTCCTATGCCCCAAAATTTCTACGTCATGCCGCTTTGCAAAGATATCGTTTCCTTTTCGTGGAATGCTCAAATTGCGGACTCTTTCTACCTCTATAAAGAGCAGGGTCAGAATATTGAAATGATAGTAATTCCGGGAAATAAAACCTCATATCTCGATTCCAATGTCATTGCTGACAGTCTCTACGAATACTCCCTGTCTGCATTCAAAGACGGGCAGGAAAGTTATAGGACATTGCCTACCGAGATAATTCCAATTGATCCCCCTTCTTTGCATTCTGTTAATATGATCTCATTAAATAGCATATTACTAAATTTTGATAAAACTCTGAATAGAGATTGCGAACAAGTGTCCAATTTTTATTTGAATGAGTATGGATATCCCGAATCTGTTATTCCCACAAACAGTCAGCTAAGTTTGCTCCTTACTTTTGCCGTCCCTCTCCAAGAAATAGATTCTCCTTTTATGCTAAGCGTCGAGAATATCGTTGGTATCTTTAACACACCCATGGCTGACACCATATTGGCATTCATGTATCAGGAAGATTTGACAAGACCGTATATTGCGTCGAGTTCACTTGAGAGAAGCAAAGAAATTTATATTGGATATAATGAAACCGTTGATCCCGTTACAGCAGGAAACATTTCTAATTATACACTTCTCTTCCCGGAAATAGCTGAAGCGAACAGTATCTCCCGGATTCAAGTCGATAACGAAGCGGTAACACTTACTTTGACCCATAAGATAAAACCGGTTGGAGAGCCATACTTCATCAAAATTTTCAATGTAACGGATCTTGCAGGTAACTACATTCTCCCGGGAAAAAATCTCATTAAGATCACCATCCCTATCACAGATCTTGATAATGTTGCAGTGTTCCCCAATCCCGCAACGATTGAAAATGAAACTCTGTATTTCCAAAATCTCCCGACATCCGGTTCTGCTGATTTCTATATCTATGACCTTGAAGGAAACCTTGTGAACACCTTCAGCGCAGAATTTCTTTCTGAGGATTATAATAGTGCAGAGTGGGATCTTTCAAATCAGTCTGGCAAAAAAGTGGCTTCCGGAATGTATTTTTATTTGATAAAATATTCCGATTTATATAAAAAAGGTAAAATTGCGATAATTCGATAAAGGTTAATGATGATAATTACTTATGATTGGCAGCAAAGATTACGACAAGACACTCTGGATTTTCTTGAACATAAGATACCGGATAAAGACTATGATTTTGAAATAATTTATAATGCATATCCTGAACGGGTAAATGGAGAAGTACCTCAACCCGTGATCACGTATGTTGCAAAAGAGATGAGAAAAGTTATTCAGAACGACCCTGAGACCTATATTGATTTTTTGCTCTATATTCAAAAGAAAAAAGGCGAAAATGGCAAAAAGATCTTTAACTATGTGATAAGCAAGGTGATGTTGAAACACCCCGGTGATTACGATGACATCTTCAAAAAAGCTATTACAGACACTCATGATAAAAGTGAAATAAAGAAAATATTTGATAATATTACCCTTCCTCTACTAAAAAAATATCCAGACAAATATATTAATGATATTATCAACACAATACGCCAGGAACCACAGGATGACGTCATTGACTGCGCATTTGCAACACTTTGTAAATACCTGAAAATAAATAAAGCAAAAGCAAAGACCATCAATCACAAGATCGACTCCTTTTGGAATTCTGAGAACAAAATGATACGTAACGGTATTGTGCAGATATTGAAATGCACCTACAAAATTGATAAGAGGATTTACCGCGACACCTACAGATCCTATCAATCAACCTACAATCCCAATTTCATTGAAATTCTTTCTGATTCAATATCTGAGAATTCTCAATTAATTCGAGAGATCGTGGAGAGATGGGAAAAAAGCGGGAATATCCGCATAAAAAAAGCAGCATATACCGCTGAAAAAACATTAAAGAAATTCAAGAGAACATAATGGCACAGGAATATATTTCTAAAGAAGGTCTTGATAACTTGCGTAAACGTCTGGAGCATCTCATTCTTGAAGAACGTCCCGCTATCATAGAAGAAATTGGGCGAGCCCGTCAATTTGGCGATCTCAGCGAAAATGCCGAATATCATGCTGCTAAAGAAAAACAACGTTTTATCGAAGCTGAAATTTCAAAACTTCAAGCAAAAATTGCATGCCTGAAAGTCATTAGTTCAGATGATATTGATAAAAATTCTATTCGTTTCGGAGCAACAGTAGAGCTTCTTGATATAAGAAGAAACAAAATACTGAATTACAAAATTGTTGGTGAAGATGAGACAGGAAAAACAAAGAACGGGAGAATGATCTCTTTTAAATCACCAATTGCACAAGCACTTCTTGGAAAGAATATTGGGGAAACAGTCAAAGTAAAAGCTCCCGTTGGCATATTAGAATATACAATAAAAAATATCACATATGAGGAGTAAGATGAGCTCATACAAAATCGCATGGCTTCCAGGAGACGGCGTAGGAAACGACGTGATGGAAGCTGCTAAAATTATCCTTGATACTCTTGAGCTGGATGCAGAATACATCCATGGTGACATTGGCTGGGAATTCTGGAAAACAGAAGGAAATCCCCTTCCGGACAGAACTGTTGAACTTCTGAATAATGTTGATTGTGCCCTTTTTGGTGCGATCACGTCTAAGCCTAAGCAGGAAGCTGAGGCAGAACTCATCCCCGAACTTCAGGGCAAGGGGCTTGTGTACTCCAGCCCAATCGTCGGTTTACGACAGAAATTCAATCTCCATACAAACCTCAGACCCTGCAAAGCATTCAAAGGAAATCCTCTCAATTACAGAAATGATATTGATATTGTTGTTTTTCGTGAAAATACAGAAGGGCTCTACTCAGGTGTGGAATTTCATCCTGTACCCGAAGAAGTATTCGACGCACTCTCAAAGAATCACAAAAAAATGGCAAAGTTTGCTGACACACCTCTTGATGATCTTGCGCTTTCCTGCAGAATCTTCACAAGAAAAGCATGCAGCAGAATCGTTCGCAATGCTTTTGAATATGCAAAGAAGCACGGTTATTCATCTGTGACTGTTGTTGAAAAACCGAATGTCATCAGAGAAACTTCCGGCTTGATGGTGCGTGAAGCACGAAAAGTTGCTCAAGATTATCCTGAAATAGAACTGTGGGAAACAAATGTCGATGCAATGGCAATGTGGCTGGTCAAGAATCCTCAAAACTATGGAGTACTTGTTTCCAGCAACATGTTTGGAGACATCATTTCTGATCTCTGTGCTCAACTTGTCGGTGGTCTCGGCTTTGCTGCGAGCGGAAATATCGGTGATAAACTCGCTGTTTTTGAACCGACTCATGGCAGCGCACCCAAATATGCCGGACAATATAAAGTCAATCCTATAGCTATGCTTATCACCACAAAACTTATGCTTGACTATTTAGGTGAAAAAGAAAAAGCTGACCGCCTTATGAGTGCTATTGCAAAAGTGATCGAAGAAGGAAAGGTTCGCACCTATGATATGGGCGGCACTTCCTCCACACTTGACATGGCACACGCTGTTGCAAAAAATTTATAAAAAGGAATCTCATGACGAAATCTTCAAAAGGAAAAGAGCTGCAGGATAAGCTTTCATACAAGAAGAAGAACTTCTGGAAAATAAGCTCTGAAACTGATCGTGAAAATGCATTTGTTTTTGCCGATGAATTTTGCGCTTTCATGGATGAAGCAAAGACTGAGCGACTTTCAATCGAGCTGACTGAGCAAATTTTAAAAGCCCGTAAATTTGTACCCCTTGATCCCGATCCTTCCAAAAAAGTTCCCGGTTATTATAGAATAAATCGGGATAAGAACATCGCAATTTTCAGAGCCGGTAAAAAAGATATTTCAAATGGCTGCAATCTTATCGTTGCCCATGTCGATGTGCCGCGTGTCGATCTTAAACAGGTTCCTCTTTCCGAGGATGGCACAACACAACTCGGCATCATGTTGACCCACTACTACGGCGGTATCAGGAAATATCAGTGGATGGCAATTCCTCTCGCACTCTATGGTGTTATATTTAAGGAAGACGGCACTCGTATCGATATCTCCATTGGTGATAATGACGGCGATCCGGTTTTCACTTTTGCCGATCTTCTCCCCCATCTTGCTAAAAATTATAATGATAAAAAAATCTCTGAAGCCATTGATGCAGACAAGCTTCAACTCCTTTTTGGTTCAATTCCCTTCCCTGATGATGAGCTGAAAGATAATGTCAAATTGAACTGTCTGAATATTCTCTATGAAAAATATGGTATTACTGAAGAAGATTTTATCAGCGCGGAAATTGAAATCGTGCCTTCCTTTTTCAGCAAAGATGTAGGTATTGATGCAAGCATGGTCGGTGCTTACGGACAGGATGATAGAGTTTGTTCCTATACTGCACTTCGCGCTTTGTTGGACAGTGATGAACCCGCTCTTCCATCAATCGTGTTTCTTGCCGATAAAGAAGAGATAGGCAGTGAAGGAAACACAGGTGCCCGTTCTGATTTTATAATTGATTTTATTGCTGATATAATTACATTTCAGGGATATGACAGCTCAAAAATTTTAAGAAAAGTATTAACGAAAACAAATATTCTTTCCGGTGATGTGACTGCTGCAATCAATCCGTCTTTCAAAGAAGTGCACGAGAAACAGAATGCACCTCTTCTCGGGTCCGGAGTTTGCCTGACAAAATTCACGGGCTCAAGGGGAAAGAGTGGTTCAAACGATGCACATCCGGAATTCATTGCAAAATTGCGCGCACTCTTTAATGCGCATAATATCAACTGGCAGGTTGGCGAACTTGGCAAAGTCGATATAGGTGGAGGTGGCACTATCGCAAAATTTATGGCTGAGCACAATGCAGAGGTCATTGATTGTGGTACCCCGCTTCTTGCAATGCACTCTCCTTTTGAGATTTCTAGCAAGGGAGATATTTATTCAACATATAAAGCGTATAAAATATTCTTCGAACACTACGGGGGTTAACGGTGAAAAAATTATATGTATTCGGTTTATTACTTTTACTTCTTCTTGCCCATTGTGCTCAACAAAAGCCCTATACTGATATCCAGCAGCCCGTGAATCAAACAGAGCAGCAATTGCAGTATCTGGCTGAAGTAATCAAAATGAACTCAGATGCAATAGACCAGCAGGACAAGCAGTTTTCCGGTGATCTTCAAATGCTCAACAGCAAACTTGATCAGATTATCGTGCTGCAATCGAAAGTGTCAAATCTGGAAGTTAAAGTAAGCTCGCTCGAATCAAAAATCGAAGCTCAAAATCAAATCCTTGCACAGTTAAAATCAAATCCGGCTCTTGCAGACAATACTCAAACCAAGCCTGTGACACCAACAAACGAAATCACGCCTGAAAGACTCTATCAAACAGGACGACAGTACTACGTTGATAAAGATTTCAGAAAATCGATCTCGACCTTCTCTGAATTCATAAAAGAATATCCGCAAAATGATCTCGCCTCAAATGCGCAGTATTGGATTGGTGAATGTTACTACTCCCTGGACCAATTTGAAACTGCAATCTTCAACTTTGATAAAGTTGTTATTAATTATCCTGATTCCAATAAAGTCGTTGATGCAAAACTTAAAATTGCACTCTGCCTGATCGGTATGGAACAATATACCGGTGCACTTACGCAACTCAGAGAGATCCAGAAACAGTATCCAGACTATGAGCGTCTGGATATCGTGCGTGAAAGAATTGTCATGCTGGAGAACAGATAATATGAAAAAACATGTCCTACCAATCCTGATATTACTACTCCTCACCTCATTGTTTTTTATGAGCACCTCCTATACCCAAACGCCTTCACCTATGAGTTGGGATGAAGAAGATGATGTCACATACGAAAAACCTTTTAAACTGCCGAAAGGTGATTTCAATCCTCATGAAAAAATGATAGAAGCTGATGAATTGTTTCAAAGAAGGAAATTCAACAAAGCCCGGGATATATATGAAGTCATTACATATATGAGCAAGGGCGACACACTTGTCAAGCGAGCTCAGTACCAGCTGGCAAACTGTTATTTCAATATGAAATTGTACGAAGATGCAATCTTTGAATATGAACAGCTTATGCGCATGTTTCCATACTCTCAGTATAATGAAGATGCCAATTACAAGATTGGTTCTGCCTGGTTTAAGCTCTCTTATCCACCCGCATATGACCAGCAGGAAACAATAAATGCTTTGCAGCAGTTTAATCATTTTATTGCCCAATACTCCGAATCTGATCTGATTGCCGACGTAGAGAACATGAAGATTACATGCATAAACAAGCTTCTTGAAAAAAAATATCTTAATGCACATATTTATTATATGATGGGATATTATAATGCATCATTGATGTATCTTAACGAAATTTTTGATGAGAATACTCCGGGCGAGATCGACGAAAATGCTCTTGAGCTTGCTGCGAAAATATATATCAAAAAGAAGAATTGGGATAAACTTGCGGTAATAGGTGAACAACTCTCTGCCAAATATCCCGAATCTCCGTTCATAGAAAAAATAAACACTCACATAACAAACTGATCATGAGATTGGGAATACTTGGTGGCACTTTTGATCCAATCCATTGCGGCCACCTCAGGATGGCAGAATACTGCCGCGTAAAACTTCAACTGAATAAGATTTTTTTTATTCCTGCGGGTAATCCACCTCATAAAAAACCACAGGTGCCTTTTGATCAGAGAGTAAAAATGCTTCGATTAGCTTTGACTGGATACCCTCATTTCGAGATCAGCGAACTGGAAAAACATGAACACACCCGTAACCATACCTACACATATTATACACTGGAAAAACTGAAAAATGAACATCCTGATGATGAGCTTTTTTTTCTTATGGGAGAAGATAATGTGTCCGAAATTTCATCATGGTTTAAATATGATGAGTTGCTCAAATTGGCTAAATTTGTCATACTGAGCAGACCGTCCGATCCTAAGGATCACTCCCATGATTTTTCCTTCAGTGGAGAACTTACATTCCTGGAAATGTCTAAAATTGACATCTCTTCACAGTGTATCAGGAATATGCGCTCTAAGGGAAAGTCAATTCACGGACTCGTCCCTGAAAAGGTCGAAGAATTTATTATTAATTTTAATTTATATAAACAAAGAGGTAATATGACAAAAAATGTATTTTATTTCGGTAAAACAAAAACTGATGGAAATAAATCCATGAAGGAAATTCTTGGAGGTAAAGGAGCAAACCTTGCAGAGATGTCAAATCTCGGTATACCAGTTCCTCCCGGTTTTACTTTATCAACTGAAATTTGTGATTATTTCAATAAACATGATAATCACTATCCTGCAAATTTGAAAAAGGAAGTCGAAGAAAATCTTGAGCTTCTTGAGAAAGAAATGGGTTTGAAGTTTGGAAATGTACATAAACCGCTCCTTCTTTCTGTCCGTTCCGGCGCAGCAGTTTCCATGCCCGGTATGATGGACACGATCCTGAATCTTGGACTTAATGATAAGTCAGTACAGGGTTTTGCAGAAACCACAGGAAATGCAAGATTCGTTTGGGATGCGTATCGTCGGCTTATTCAAATGTTTGGAAATGTTGTTCATCAAATAGATTCAGATCTCTTTGAAGATGTGCTTTCACGTATCAAGAACATGAAAAAAGTAACACTCGATATCGATTTATGCGCAGACGATCTCAAGCTTGTTGTTGAGCAATACAAAGAAATTTATAAAGATGAAATGGGGGAAGAATTTCCGCAGAATCCAATTGACCAGCTCTGGTCGGCGATCGACTCTGTTTTTAAATCATGGAGTAATGCTCGAGCAGAAAAATTCCGTGAGTTGAACAATATCACAGGGCTTCTTGGTACAGCTGTGAACGTCCAGGCAATGGTCTTCGGCAACATGGGTGAGGATTGTGCAACAGGTGTTGCTTTTACACGTGACCCTTCTACCGGAGAGGATAAATTCTTCGGTGAATTCCTTGTAAATGCACAAGGTGAGGACGTCGTGGCAGGCACTCGGACTCCCCAGGAAATTACAAAAGAAAATTCTCTTCGCTGGGCAAAGAATAATAATATATCAGAAAAGGTAAGAGTCGAGAAATATCCTTCTCTCGAAGAGTTGATGCCGAAAGTATATAAAGAGCTTTTTGCAATACAGCGAAAACTCGAGAATCACTATAAGGACATGCAAGATCTGGAATTCACTATTCAAAAAGATACTTTGTTCATTCTCCAAACTAGAACCGGCAAGCGCACGGCAAATGCAGCAGTGAAAATTGCAGTTGATATGGTAAAAGAGAAGATGATAGACAAGAACACTGCACTCATGCGCGTTGAACCCGATCAACTTAACCAGCTTCTCCATCCAAGCTTTGATGACAAAGAAAAGGAAAAAGCTGAAAAAGAGGATCGTTATCTTGCCAAAGGATTACCTGCATCTCCAGGAGCTGCGGTGGGCAAAGTCGTTTTTTATGCTGAAGAAGCAGTTAGGTGGAAAGAAAGAAACGAAAAGACCATCCTCGTTCGAACCGAGACCTCTCCTGAAGATATCGCCGGAATGGATGCTTCTCAGGGCATTCTTACGGTGCGTGGGGGCATGACCTCACACGCTGCAGTTGTTGCACGTGGAATGGGTAAATGCTGCGTTGCAGGTTGTGGAGATATTAGTATTGACCTGAAAGCTAAAAAATTTTTTGTAGCTGATCATGTGATAAAAGAAGGAGACTTCATTTCTATTGATGGCTCAACAGGCGAAGTATTTGAAGGAAAGATCGGCACAAAATCTCCGGAATTTACATCAGAATTTGAACAGCTTATGAAATGGGCTGATGAACGTGCCCGATTACATGTGCACGCAAATGCAGACACACCAAAAGATTCTGACATTGCCAGAAATTTTGGTGCAGTCGGCATAGGTCTTTGCAGAACAGAACACATGTTCTTTGGTGAGAATAGGATTGATTTCGTTCGAGGTATGATCCTTGCTGATTCTCCAGAAGAACGAAAATATCCACTTGAAGAACTGAAAAAGAACCAGATCGAAGATTTCAAGGGAATTCTTAAAGTAATGCAGGGATTTCCTGTAACGATACGTCTGTTAGATCCCCCGCTCCATGAGTTTCTCCCTGACCTTCAAGATGAAGAAGAAATTCAAAAATTAAGTAAGAAATTCAAAAAATCAGCTCAAGATATAAAGGCAAGGATCAATCAACTTAAGGAATTCAATCCGATGCTTGGCCATCGTGGCTGTCGTCTCGGTATAACATTTCCAGATATTTATGATATGCAGATCGAAGCAATAATTGAATCCGCGTGCTACCTGCAAAAGAAAGGCATCGACGCTAAACCGGAAATAATGATCCCGCTTGTAAGCGATGTGAACGAATACGATTTCATAGAAAAACGTGCCAGAATTATTGCTGCTAGAATTATCAAAAAAAGTGGCATAGACCTTCAGTACAAAGTTGGCACAATGATAGAAATACCCCGCGCGTGCCTTGTTGCTGATGAAATCGCTGAGCACGCTGAGTTCTTTTCTTTTGGCACGAACGATCTTACCCAGATGGGTTTTGGCTTCTCGAGAGATGATTCCGGTAAATTCCTTAAGCAATATAAAGAGATAGGCATCTTTGCACGTGATCCCTTCCAGGCACTTGACCAAAAAGGGATTGGTGAACTCATAAAAATTGCGATAGAAAAAGGAAGAAAAACAAATCCTAAATTGGTAATAGGCATCTGCGGTGAACATGGTGGAGAGCCAAGTTCTGTGGAATTTTGTCACAGAGTTGGGTTAAATTATGTCAGCTGTTCTCCTTTCCGTGTTCCAATCGCGCGCCTTGCTGCAGCTCAAGCTGCAATTAAAAATCCAAAATAATATGAATATTATTCAATTCTTTAATAGCCGCATAAAACGAATGGGAATCTTTGATCTCAAATTATCCCAGATCGCTGCTGCACTTCTGATGTGGATAGTGCTCAAGCTCTTTCCCGTGCTTGTAAAAGTTGACTATATCTGGCTTGCTATACCAATTGTACTCATCTCGATTCGTTTGTTTTATGTGGTTTATGTAAAAAAAGAAGTTTAAATTTCGGTCGGGTGATTAGCTCAGCTGGTTAGAGCGCTACGTTCACATCGTAGAGGTCACTGGTTCGAATCCAGTATCACCCACCATTTTTAAGAAAAAAACTTGCTTCATTCTTACCAACACAAAATTTGATGCAAAATTTCCGGAGTTCCTATTGTCACTTGTGAGTAGTTTAAAGAAAAAACTTTCTAAGACGCATAACTCGTTTATTGCTCGAATTGCTGAGATCGTTCGATTGAGCGGCAGTGTTGATGAAGAACTTATTGAAGATATTGAGGACATCCTCATTCAGGCGGATCTTGGTATTTCTATTACAGACAAGATTATATCCCAATTAAAAGAGCAAATACGTCTTCACAAACTTTCGAGCTCAGAACAGATTTTTACCACACTCAAAAACATCATCATTACACTCCTTCGTGATGAATATAAAGATGTAGATTCTATCAATTTTAATCCAAAAGTAAAGCCCTATGTGCTCCTTTTTGTTGGAGTAAACGGTGTTGGAAAAACCACATCTATCGCAAAATGTGCACAGAGATTCAAAAATAACGGCAAGAAAGTACTCCTTGTTGCAGGTGACACATTCCGCGCTGCAGCTATCGAGCAACTCGAGCTCTGGGCAAAGAGAATCAATGTCGCAATTATAGGGCAGGAATACGGTTCTGATCCATCTTCTGTGATATTCAATGCGATGCAATCTGCAAAAGCTCAGTCATATGATGTCGTTCTGATCGATACGGCAGGCAGGCTTCATACGAAGATCAATCTGATGAGAGAACTCGAAAAAATAAAGCGGACTATTCAGAAACACATTCCTGAAGCACCGCATCAAGTTCTTCTTGTTGTCGATGCGACTACCGGACAGAATGGTGTTCAGCAGGCAAAGAAATTCCTTGAATCCATACCGATCGACGGCATTATACTCACGAAACTTGACGGCACCGCAAAGGGGGGTGTTGCTCTTGGCATCAAAGATAGTCTTCAGATACCTATTAAAGCAATTGGTATCGGCGAGCAGATG
>JAGHCS010000172.1 GCA_021160355.1 Candidatus Cloacimonadota bacterium | reverse complement strand
TATAAACAGACCTCGTACCTCAGGACGAAAGATCTTGGCTACACACCGGATAATATTGTGCACGTGAAACTGGAAGGTGATCTGCTGGAAAATCCTGAAATTCTACGTGCCGAGTTATATACGATCCCGGAAGTCCAAGACGTTACCTTTCTTGGAAGAGATCCAACTTCCATTTGGACGAACGGCTCCGGATGGGAATGGGAAGGAAAACCTGAAGACCTCGATCCTTTTGTCACCTATCAGGGGGTTGATCATAACTATCTTAACACCTTCGGGATTGAAATGGCTCAAGGTGAATTTTATTCTGAGGATACTCCGGGCGATCAATTCGTTGTTATCAATGAGAGTTTTGCTGAAAAGATGGATGTCGAAAATCCAATTGGAATGACACTTTCTCAGGATGACCAACATCTCCAGATCATCGGGATAGTAAAGGATTTTCATTTCAAGTCCAATCATCACAAGATCGGTGCTCTTGTACTCTATCATAATAATGAAAATACATATAATTTCCTCACCTATAGGAGAGCATACATCCGTATCAATTCTGCAAATATCAGCCATACGGTGAAAGAGATCGAACGAGCAGTAAAAAAACTCGAGCCTGAATTCCCGACGCAGGTAAACTTCCTTGAAGCAGATATCGAGCGCTTGTATCAGGGAGAGGTAAAATTTGAAAAACTTATCATAGCGTTTACCACATTCGCAATATTCATTTCCTGCCTTGGATTATTCGGCCTTTCTACATATCTTGCACAACGAAGATCCAAGGAAATCGGTATTCGTAAAGTGATGGGCTCTTCGGTGCCGCAGATCGTTAAACTATTATCTTTTGATTTTCTCAAATGGGTTCTTCTGGCGAATATCATTGCCTGGCCTGTAACCTACTATATTATAACAAGCTGGCTTCAGGATTATCCGTACAAGATCAATCTTACACTCTGGATATTTATAGTTTCAGGATTAGCCGCAGTGCTCATCTCTATCATAACCATCAGCATCAATACGATAAAAGCAGCGCATTCCAATCCTGTGGATTCTATAAAATATGAATAAGGAGTATTACTATGTTAAAAAATTATTTAATTATTGCGTTTAGGAACATTAAAAGAAGTAAGATTTTTTCATTTATCAATATAACAGGACTCGCACTTGGACTTGCTATCAGCTCAATGATCCTGATGTATGTCGTAAATGAACTTACCTATGACAGGTTCCATGACAATTATGAGAACATCTATCGCGTAACCATGGATCTCGAAGCAATGGGAAATAAAATTTCAGGTCCGATTACAATGGCACCACTCGCGCCTTATCTTAATGAAGAATATCCGGACATCAAACACGCAGCTCGTATGTCACAGGAAAACCATCCTATTGTAACCTGTGATAATAAACTCTATGAGCAGACTGGTCTCTATTACGCTGATCCTGAACTCTTCGATATATTTACGATCAAATTCCTAAAAGGTGATCCGGAAACCTGCTTTGAAAATCCATTTTCGGTCATCCTCACTGAAGAGACTGCAAAAAAATATTTCGGCGATGAAAACCCAATTGGAAAGGTTTTTACATTCAACAGTAATAACGAATATACCGTAACAGGAGTTGTAGAAGAAATGCCCTCCAATTCTCACCTGTCTTTTGATATGCTCGCATCTTTTTCAACAATGTATAAGCTCAGGGGTGAGGAGATGATGAGTATCTGGTTAATGAACTCTTACACAACCTATGTCGAATTACAAGACGGCATCACACCAGCTGATATGGCACCGAAATTCAGGGAGATCATTAAAGAGAAGGCAGAAAGTCACCCCATCGCAATTCAGTACGGAATGAAAGCCGAGCTCCTTCTTCAACCTCTTAAGGATATCCATTTACACTCACACTTCACTTTTGATGATGATAGCAGCGGAGATACTGCATTCATTTACATATACTCAGCTGTAGCACTGTTCATCCTCTTAATTGCATGTATTAATTTTATGAACCTTTCCACAGCCCGTTCAGCATCCCGCGCACGAGAAGTGGGTATGAGGAAAGTGATTGGTGCTGAGCGCTCGAGATTGATCAGGCAGTTTCTTGGTGAATCCATCTTTATGAGTTTATTAGGTTTGATCATTGCCCTTGTACTGATCGAGTTTCTCCTTCCTGTTTTCAACTCGTTGATAAATGTAAAATTAACATATAGCATCTTCGAAAATTGGCAAATATCACTTGGTCTGCTCGGGATCAGTCTTGTTGTTGGATGTATTGCGGGTATCTATCCAGCATTTTTCCTCTCATCCTTCAAGCCGGTTAAAGTCCTTAAGGGCTCACTCAAAGCAGGATCGGGAAATCGAATCTTCCGTGATGTTCTGGTCGTATTCCAGTTCGTGATCTCAATTGCTCTGATCATCTGTACGTTTACCATGCTTCACCAGATATCATATATGAAGAATAAACCTCTTGGTTTCAATAAAGATCACATACTTATCGTTCCGCTCAGAGGAAGTGATATCCGCTCAAATATGGATGTCTTCAAAGCAAATGTACTTGCACTTGAAGGTATCCAGTCAGCCAGTCTTGCTTCAAATTATCCCGGAGATACCGGAGATATGGAATACCTGTTCAGTTTTGAGGGCTTGGAAGATCAACAACCAATGATCATGAAGTATGAAGAAGTAGACTATGATTACTTCAATACTCTTGGAATTGAATTTGTAGAAGGAAGGAATTTCTCTGAAGATATGCAGACTGACGATGAAGCATTTATCGTTAATCAGGCATTGGTGACTCAACTTGGTTATGATCAGCCGATCGGCAAGGAAGTATATTGGTCGACAGTGGAAGATCCAAATGCAGGACTCGATGAGAATACAATGGTAGATTTAACCTACAAAATAATCGGGGTGATCAATAATTATCACTTCGAATCACTTCATGATATGATACGTCCTGTACTTATCCATTTGGGGGGTTCTGAAATGAATGAACTTGTATTAAAAGTTCGACCAGAAAATATGTCCAAAACCATCAGTGCAATAGAAAATGAATGGAACTCCCTTTCTCCAAACCGTCCGTTCAACTATCATTTCCTCGATGACCGTATTGCACAGCAATATCTCAGAGAACAACGTCAGAGCAAAACGATCATCTATGTTACGTTTATCGCAGTTTTGATTGCATGTCTGGGTCTGTTTGGTCTTTCTACGTTCATCGCAGAACAACGCAGAAAAGAAGTTGGTATCAGGAAAGTGCTCGGCGCTACTGTCGGCAATATCACAATCAAGCTCTCTCGCGAACTTATCCAATGGACGCTTATCGCTAATGTAATAGCTTGGCCTGTTGCTTATTTTGCTATGACAAAATGGCTTCAGGGCTTTGCATATAAAGCTCCGATAAACATTGGCTTATTCATTCTGGCAGGAGTTTCTGCAATTGCAGTTGCACTGCTCACCGTAAGCTATCAGACCGTCAAAGCAGCGAACACCAATCCTGCTGAAGTTATCAAATATGAATAAAAAAGGAATAGAAAAATGATTAAGAATTACTTCAAGATCGCGATTAGAAATCTGGCCAGGGAGAAAGTATTTTCTGCTATTAATATAATTGGATTGGCTATTGGTTTAGCCTGTGGAATTCTACTTTCACTGTGGATCTTTGATGAGATCAGTTTTGATAAATTTCATGAGAACGGAGAAAATATTTACCGGGTTTTGGAAAACCAAAGTTATTCATCCCAAAACATGAAAGTGGCTGTAACTCCTGCACCCATGGCAGAATCAATAAAAGAAGATTTCCCGGAAATTGTTGGTGCAACCAGATATAATGAGAGTTATGCACAAGATTTTAAAGTTGATGAAAAAGTATATTCTGAAATTATGGGAGCCTTTGCTGATGAAGATTTTTTAAGGATGTTCAGCTTCCCAATAATTAAGGGTGATCAGGCACCACTTTCTAAAAAAAATTCTATTGTAATAACAGAAGGTACTGCGAAAAAACTTTTTAAAGATGAGGAAGCATTAGGCAGAAATATTTCACTTTATGACAATAATTTTGAAATAACTGCCATTATTCAAAATGTTCCAGAAAATTCCCATATATCATTCGATTATCTGCTTCCATTCCAGATAATGGTAGAGAGAAATCCGGACATTGAAAACTGGGGCAGTAATTCGATCTACACGTACATTCATTTAGCAGAAAATACTTCTCAGCAGCAATTCTCAGAGAAAATTCAAATGTACCTTAAAGAGCAGCGTGAAGGTGCATCTTCTGAGCTATATTTACAACCGATCTTTCAAACTCATTTACATTCTGTTGGTTTAGTTGCAGATATGGGTGGAATGGGAGATTTTAGATACATCATTCTTTTCAGTATTATTGCAGTTTTCATCATCATTATTTCCAGTGTGAATTTTATAAGTTTATCCACAGCCAGATATACAAAACGTGCCAAAGAAGTTGGCTTAAGAAAAGTTGTGGGTTCACAACGCAGTCAATTGATCTGGCAGTTTCTGGGTGAGTCGATGCTACTGTTGTTGATATCTCTAGTAGTGGCTCTGGTGCTGGTTGAATTCTTTATGCCAGCCTTCAACAATATTTCTGCAAAGCAATTATCACTTCTGAATTTATTGAATCCGGAGATGATGGCTGGACTTGTCGCTTTCGTTATCATTCTCGGATTTCTTACCGGAATTTATCCAGCTTTCATGCTTTCTTCTTTCAAGCCAGTAACAATTCTAAAAGGGTCACAAATTTCTGGTTCAAAAGGTTCGTTATTCAGAAAAATAATAGTTGTTACTCAGTGGTCATTATCTATCATTCTAATTATCAGCACGCTTATGATCTCTAAGCAATTGAAGTTTATGAAAAACAAGAAACTCGGTTTTGAGAAAGAACAAATTGTATATACTGATATCAGAGGATTCGATAAATATGATGAATTAAAAGAGGAGCTTTTAAAAAATCCTGAAGTGGAAAGTGTTTCTGCTACAAAATCTCTTCCTAATAGGATCATGAGTTCAGCTTCTGGAAGTGTTTGGGAAGGTAAAAATGATGAAGAAACTTTTCTGGTGCACTACAATATTGTCGATTATGACTTTATTGAAACCTTCAAAATAGAAATGGCAGAAGGGCGCAGCTTTTCAGAAGAGTTTTCTGATGAGGAAAATTTTGGGGTTTTGTTGAATGAAGAAGCTATAAAACAAATGGGGTTAGAAGATCCGATAGGAAAGGAATATTCATTTTGGGGTAATGAAGGTGAGATTGTAGGAGTGATGAAAGATTTCCATTTTAAATCTCTTCATAATCCTATTGAACCAATGTTGTTCATGGTTTTTAAAGATTATGTAGATTATCTGGTAGTAAGAATAGGTGCAGACGATCCCGAAAACACGATCGCTTATCTTGAACAAACAATGAATAAATTCGAACCGGAAAGCAATCATGAATTCAGGTTCTTTGATGAACGATATAATGCCATGTATCATTCTGAGCAGGAGATGGAAATGATCTTAAAAATATTTACCATACTGGCAATTTTTATAGCTTGTCTTGGGTTATTCGGGCTTTCCACGTTTATGACACAACAGCGAACCAAAGAGATCGGGATCAGAAAAGTGTTGGGAGCTAATGTTCCAAATATCGTAATAATTCTCTCCAAAGAGTTTACTAAATGGGTGATTATTGCCAATCTGATCGCTTGTCCTGTTGCCTATTTTATACTTAATTCATTGCTACAGAATTTTGCTTATCGGATAAGTATCGGTTATCAGGTTTTCGGCATAACGATTGTTTTATCAATACTTATTGCTATTATAACTGTTAGTTTCCAAACATTCAAAGCCGCAAATTCAAATCCCGTGAAAGCACTTAAATATGAATAGGATATAGTATGATTATGAATAATGATTTCGAAGAACAGTGGATCTCAAAACTTCATGAAGGATTGAGTAAGATTGGAAAAGGATATCTTTATGATGAAATTGAAAAATCTATCAGAAATGATGATCCTGTTGATTGGTCACAGAAGTTGATGAAATTTCTCTGTCAGAGACTTACAGAGGAGGAGATCAAGCAGGTGATGTGCTCCTGCGCATGCCTTACTCCAAAGGACAATCTAAAGCATATTCGAGAAGAATATACCCGGACAAAGGATATTCAGCATGTGCACAACCTTCTGCAGCAGCAGTTTGAATCCTTCATACGAGAGTATAAAAATCTCGACGATGATCAGATTGATTTTCTCAGGGAAAACGGCTGGGGAATGGCAGGCAAACTTGATGGAAATGTTATTTATGCGACCAAAATTCCAAAGGAATTTCACAAATATTTTGCAGAAAAAGATGAGAGAAAAAAGCAATATTATTATTGTCACTGTCCACGTATTCGTGAAATCATATTAGAAAACAGATTCATTGATCCGCAATACTGTTACTGCGGAGCCGGTTATTATAAAGATATTTGGGAATATATCACACAAGGTGATGTACAAGTCGAGGTTCTTGAATCAATACTCAAAGGAGACAAGTACTGCAAAATCGCAATCTACTTGTAAATTTGCTATGTTTAAAAATTATCTTAAAACAGCAATTCGAAACGTGTCGAAACATAAAATATATTCTATCATCAATATTATTGGTTTAGCTGTCGGCATGACTTGCTGCATACTTATCACGATGTTCGTGCTCGACGAGTTAAACTTTGACCGGTATCATGAAAAAGCTGATAATATCTATAGAGTTGGCGCTCAAATCGCATCAGCTGACATGAAAGGAGCATTTACTCCTCCTCCACTGGCGCAGGCAATGCTGGAAGATTTTCCGGAAGTGCAGTACGCTGCAAGACTTTCTCTTTGGCCACGCAACAATCTCGTCACCTATCAGGATAAAAGCTTCCTGGAAAAGGGAATTATCTTTGCCGATTCCAGCATTTTCAATGTTTTTTCTCTCAACGTTACACAAGGTGATCCTGAAAAAGCATTAGTTAAACCTTTCACCATAGCGATCACAGAGAGTATTGCCAGAAAATATTTTGGTGATGAAGATCCTATTGGAGAGCATTTGGTCATCGGTAGTTATAAAGGAAATTATGAAATCACCGCTGTTCTCGAGGATTGTCCGTCGAATTCTCATTTCCAATATGACATCATCGCCTCGATCATTACAACTGCTTCCGCTTGGGAAACAGGCTGGGGAGGATTATGCTACTTCACCTATATCGTTCTTCAAGAAGATGTACCTCCCGAACAGCTGGAAAAAAAATTCCCGGATTTTATTCGGAGATACCATGATCCGGAACTGTATAAAGAGTTAACCAAAGATGGAAAATGCTATTATGGATATTTCCTGCAACCCCTTACCGATATCCATCTGAGCACGGATGTTACGGAAAATTTGAGCAAGAGGGGAAGCCTCACTCATGTGTATATTTTTTCCTTTATCGCGATGTTCATTTTTCTGATTGCGTGTATTAATTTCATCAATCTCTCCACTGCTCGGTATGTCAAACGCTCAAAAGAGGTTGGGCTTCGGAAAACTCTGGGCTCGAGCAGGAAGCAGATCATAAAGCAGTTTATCACTGAATCGATAGTAATCAGTTTCATATCACTTACTCTTGCTCTTGTGTTAATCGAACTCACGCTTCCGATGTTTAATAATTTCACCGGCAAGGATCTTGGCTTTCATCTATTCAAGAGCTACCACATTATCCCTTTGCTCATAGGATTTGTTCTTCTTTCAGGGATCCTCTCAGGAAGCTATCCGGCTTTCTATTTATCTTCATTTCAACCGATTCATTCCTTGAGGGGAATGTTCAAACAAAAAAGCAAACTCGGCTCAGCACTTCGTCATATATTAGTGATCTTTCAGTTTGCAATATCAATCCTGATCATCATATGCACAGTCATTATCTACAGTCAGATGAGATTCGTGCAAAATTCTGAACTTGGTTTCGATAAAGAAAATATTGTCGTATTGCATAGAGGGTATTCTCTCGGGGATAACTACGAGAACTTCAGACAGGAACTGCTGACGCATCCCGAGATTGTAAATATCTCTAATTCCTGGTCTATGCCCGGCAGTCACTTTGAGCCGAACAGTCACCAACTTGAAGGAACACAGGTTTCGGATAACATTACACTTTTTACGACTTATAGTGATTATGATTTTGCTGATCTCTTCGGACTTGAGCTGGTGCAGGGCAGATATTTTTCGAGAGATTTTGAACAGGATGAAAATTCAGTGATCATTAACGAAACGGCAGTGAAGAAACTCGGTCTCACACATCCCATTGGAACAAGGTTTCATAAAGATTTTGGTGATGCGGAAGAAGGTGATTTTGTCATAGTGATCGGTGTCGTAAAAGACATGAATTTCAGCTCGCTCCACAGATCGATAGAACCTATGATAATCAGGCTTCTTTCAGAGAACCAGGGATATGCACTCTATACCGCGATAAAAATCCGTTCTGACAATGTAAGGAAGACGCTCCGGCTTATTGAAACAAAATGGAATGAGTTTACCAAAGGGCAACCGCTTGAATTTACTTTTTTTGATGATGATCTTACTGCGCTGTATGTCAGTGACATGAAAACAGGGCAAACAGTAGCATTATTTTCTGTGCTCTCAATATTTATTGCCTGCCTTGGTCTTTTTGGATTGGCTTCCTACGCAGCGGAACAGCGCACAAAAGAAATTGGAGTCCGAAAGGTTCTGGGTGCATCCATACAACAAATTGTTGGTCTGCTTTCTTCGGAATTCCTTAAATGGGTGCTGATCGCAAACATTATTGCCTGGCCTGTTGCATGGTTTGCAATGAACAAGTGGCTGGAAAATTTTGCATATAAAATTAATATTGGAGTTGGCATTTTCATCTTTTCGGGATTTGTTTCACTCGTCATCGCATTCCTGACGGTCAGCTTCAAAACGATCAAAACAGCGAATTCAAATCCGGTAAAATCATTAAAATATGAATAGAGGATAATATGTTAAAAAATTACATCAAAACAGCCCTAAGAAACATCCTACGTTATAAGCTGTACTCTGCATTAAATATTATTGGTTTATCGGTTGGCATCGCCTGTGCAGCCATGATCTTCGTGATCGTGCAGGAAGAGATGAACTTCAATGCGCATAATGAACATGCTGATCATATATATCGGATCAACAAATTATACTCGATGGATGGTGAGATCAGCACTAATCCCTCCACTCCCTATCCGTTGGAAAACGCTGCCAGAGAATCATTTCCCGAAGTGCTCGAAGCAGCCCATTTTGTTGAAACATCCGGTATTATAAAATATGAGAAGGATGCGTTCAAGGAAAGAAATATTTGCATGGCTTCCCCATCCCTCTTTGATATTTTTACGATTAATATCACTCAGGGAGTGAAAGACAATCCGATCAATGATCTCCAATCCATAGCAATTTCTCAGAGTATGGCAGCCAAGTATTTCGGAGAAGATACTGCGATCGGTAAGATTCTTACGCTGGATAACAGTGACCAGCTTCAGGTTACCGCTGTGTATGAAGACATCCCCATTCTTACGGATTACTCGTTTGATTTTATCATTAATTTCGATCTTATTGCGGAAGAAGAGGGATATGATGACTGGTATGATCACTGGATGGAAACCTTCATTCGGGTCGATCCAAATACTGACGTCACTGATCTTCAATCAAAAATGGATCACCTGATGAAGGAGAATATTGGAGATCAGTCCGGTGCTCGTTTACAATCTCTGCGGAATATTCATTTATATTCGGTCGAAGGTAATCCCACCACCCAGAAATACGTATATATTTTCGTGAGTATTGCCATCCTCATCCTGATAATCGCCTGCATTAACTTCATGAATCTGGCGACAGCTCAAGCATCGAAAAGAGCGCGAGAAGTCGGTGTTCGTAAAATTTCGGGTGCGCAAAAGTTCTCGCTGATCAGTCAATTTATTGGCGAGGCAATTATCTATACGTTCTTTGCGTGCGTGATATCTCTCATCCTCCTCGAGATATCTCTTCCGATTTTCGAACAGATCGTCGGTAGAGAAATTATGCTGAACTTACTACACCCTCAAACCCTCTATCTCTTTGGAGCGATCATCCTTATCGTAGGTGTCGTTTCCGGCAGTTATCCTGCATTTATCCTTTCATCTTTCTCGCCGAGCAAGATTTTCAAATCCGGCACATCATCCAGCAAAAAAGGACTCACTCTTCGCACTGTGATCGTGATTATTCAATTCACACTCGCTGTAGCACTTATTATCGGAACCGGTATTATTTATTCCCAATTGAACTTCATGAAAAATAAAGATCCCGGATTTGATAAAGACAATGTGCTGTACCTTCGAATGAATAATGAGCTGGCAGAGAACTTCTCAATATTTAAGGATCGCTGCAACCAGGTTCCTGCGATACGCCATATTTCCCGTGTCTCGAGCAGACCTAATGAAGTATGGTCTATCATGAGGGGACTCAACTGGAGCGGCAGCAATACTGATGAGGGTTCTGCATTTGCATTCCTTTCTGCTGATAAAAATATCCTTGAGACGATCGATCTGAAGCTTATCATGGGAAGAAACTTCTCTGAAGATATGACAACAGATGACAATTCAATTCTTATCAATGAAGCCGGAGCAGAGCTTATCGGGCTGGATGATCCGATCGGTCTTACCTTTACTGAAGGAGATTTTACCGTTATCGGCGTAGTAAAGGATTTCAACTCCCTGCCCTTAACGTATGAGAAAGAACCGCTTCTGATCATGCACATGCCTGAATATTTTCGATACGTCCTTATGAAAATCAATTCATCAAATATATCTGAAACATTACATCAAATAGGAGATATTTGGGCGCAAGTAAGTCCAAATTTTCCCTTTGAAATAGCATTTCTTGATGAAACCTTTCAGCATACGTATGAAGCCGAGATCAAGGCGGGGATCCTCTTCCGTGTTTTTGCAGGTTTAGGCATATTGATTGCCTGCCTTGGTTTATTCGGACTTGCCTCCTTCCTCGCTGAACAAAAGAAACTGGAGATCGGTATTCGCAGAACCTTGGGATCATCTGCCCTATCCATTATCTGGCTCCTTTCCAGAAAATTTGTCCGCTGGATCATAGTGGCAAATCTTATCGCCTGGCCTGCTGCCTGGTATTTCATGAGTAAATGGTTAGAGGGCTTTGCCTATAAAACGAACATGAATCCTTTTATCTTCGTCACTGCAGGAATAGTATCCGTTCTGATCGCTATGCTCACGATCAGCTTGAAGACATGGAAAACAGCAAACACAAATCCGGCAGATATCATAAAATATGAATAACGAATGGAGAGAAAATGTTTAAACAATACTTATTATTGACCTGGCGCAACATAAAACGTCATAAGATCTATGCGTTCCTTAATATTGCCGGACTTGCTATTGGCATGGCATGTTTTATTATCATTATGCTCTGGGTTCATCATGAAACAAGTTACGATAAACACAATGAACATTATGAAAATCTCTACAGAGTAGGACTGGACATTAAAATGGGTGATAC
>JAGHCS010000234.1 GCA_021160355.1 Candidatus Cloacimonadota bacterium | reverse complement strand
GTTCGATTCCTGCCCTCTCGGCCATTTTTTATATAAAAATAGGACATAAAATGGATAAGATCGAACTCAGGAAGATTCCCGGAGTGGATACTTTAATGAAAAACTCCGAAATTAAGAAATTCATTGCTGACTTTGGAGAGGAACTTACAGTTTTTTCGATCCGACAAGTATTAAATGAGCTCAGAGATTCTGTTCTTAAGGGGAAAAAAATACCTTCGGATGATAAGATATACACCTTGATCGAGCAAAGAATATTGAACATCGGCACGTCATCTTTAAAACCGATGATCAATGCGACAGGTGTGGTACTCCATACCAATCTTGGACGTGCACCCCTGGGTTCTGCACTCACAGAAGAGGTTTCGAGGATAATTGAAGGATACTCAAATCTGGAGTTCGATCTGGAAAAAGGAAAACGAGGTCATAGGGAAGACCATATTACTGATCTTATAACTTTCATCACAGGAGCTGAGGATGCTGTCGTTGTAAATAATAATGCAGCAGGAGTTTTTCTTTCTCTCAATACACTCTGCTCAGGCAAGGAAGCAATGATCTCACGCGGCGAACTTATAGAAATCGGCGGCTCATTCCGTATTCCGGATATTATGCAGCAAAGCGGTGCAAAGATGACGGAGGTAGGCACAACGAATCGCACACGACTTACAGATTATGAAGCCGCTCTTTCTGATGAGACTGCTGTTTTATTCAAAGCCCATAAATCAAATTATTATATTGAGGGATTTTCGGAAGACGTTGAGATCGGAGTACTGGCTGAACTCGCGCATGCTCACGGGCTGGTATGTATCTTTGATATGGGATCAGGTTTGCTGAGAAAACCAAAGGGCTTACCATTAGAAACTGAACCGGATGTTCATTCTGCACTGAGATCCGGTGCTGATTTGGTGATGTTCAGTTGCGATAAGCTTCTGGGAGGTCCACAAGCAGGTATAATTGCCGGTAAAAAAGAATTAATTCAGAAATTAAAAAAATCTCCACTCATGCGTGTACTACGTGTCGGCAAGATGACCCTTGCCGCGCTTTCAAAAGTTGTCAGGTGTTATCTAAAGGATGAGACACTTCTCGAAAATGTGCCCGTTTTCCTCATGTTGAATCAGAAGAAAGACGAGCTCCATAAAAAGGCAGAGAAGTTTTCAAAGTTGTTATCAAAAGAGAACATTTCCAATCAAATTATTGATAACATTGCAAGATGCGGTGGTGGAACGCTTCCTCAGGTCGAGATTCCCAGTTATGCAGTTCAGCTACAACTTTCTGAATCTAAAATTTCTCCCGAACAACTCTATCACAAATTATTGCACTTAGATAAACCAATACTAGGCATTCTTCGTGAAGGTTCGATGCTTTTTGATGTGTTTACGTTGAATGAAAAACATCTCCCGGATATTGCAGAAAAAATAAAAATTATCATTACTTCATAATTATGAAACACTTGATAATGGGCACAGCCGGTCACGTTGATCACGGGAAAACCGCGCTGATAAAGGCATTGACCAATTTTGATTGTGATACTCATAAAGATGAGAAACAGCGGGGGATTACTATTCATCTTGGATTTACACACCTCGATCTTCCAAATGGAAATAGTATCGGTATCATTGATGTTCCCGGACATAAGGATTTCATCAACACAATGATCTCGGGAGCAAGTACAATAGACTTCGTGCTGTTCACTATTGCTGCAAATAGCAGTATCATGCCTCAGACAAGGGAGCATCTCCATATCATGGAACTTTTGGGGATTAAAAATGGCATCATTGCTCTGACAAAAAGCGATACAGTTGATGAAGAAATATTGGAATTAGTAGAACTTGAAATAAATGAATTCGTCACAGGCACTTTTCTTGAAAACGCACCGATCATCAGGACTTCAGTGAAAGACAGCTCAGGGATCGGGGATTTGCTGAAGGAGATCAATCAGATTGCAGAACGGGTTGAACAGCGATCAATCGGCTGTTTCTTCCGTATGTATATTGATAGGATTTTCACTATGCCGGGTTTTGGAACGATCATCAACGGATCTGTGTTACAAGGAAGAGCAGCAAAGGGTACTCCTTTATATCTTCTACCGGGAACCAAGGAATTGCGGATACGAAAAATGGAGCACCACGGAAAAGAAGTGGATGAAGTAGTGTCTGGACAACGGGCTTCCTTGAATGTTGTGGGACTTGATATACAGGATTTTCAACGCGGAATGCTTGTTTCGGAACGTGTGATCAAACCGTCAAAGATGCTCGATGCAAAAATCACTTTATTTGAGCATGAAAGAACGTTCGGTACATGGAACCATGATCTTTTTCTCATGGGTACATTTGAGGATCAAGTGCGGCTGCATCTGCTCGATAAAGACAATATGCAGGGGGGTGAAGCAGGATTGGTGCAGATACATCTTGATAAAGCTTGTTTTCCTATTTATGGAGATTCTTTCATAATCAGAAGTACATCCGGAGATGTTACTCTTGGCGGGGGAAAGATTCTCGATACATATCCTCTCCATCATAAGAAGAGAACAATAAAAGTTGTGCAGCATCTTCAAAGTATTGCGGAAGGTGGTTTGTCAGCATTTTTAGCTGCCGAAGTGAGAAAACAGCCCAATGCAGTCTCTCTTAAATATTTGGCAGAAATTTCTAACACCCCTGAGCAGGAACTCAGAAACATTGTACACACATCTTTTCCCAAAGATGTTGAGACACGAGAAATAAACAACGAAGTATTACTTATAACTGCTTCAAAAATGGACGAAATAAAAGATAAAATTACAAAAATAATTACAAAGCACCATAAAGATAATCCGCTTATAAAAAAGGGAAAAACATTCGAAGAATTATCCAGTCTTCTGAATCTGAACAATGAATTTGATAACGCAATTTTAGGTATTATCCTGAAAGAAATGAGTAATGAAGGAATTCTCAATAAAATCGAAGGGACATTTGCACTTCAGAGAAAAGCGGTCAAACTATCAGATGAAGAGATCAATAGGATTCAAAAAGTTGATAAATTTATAATTAATTCAGACATGAAAGTTCCTTTGATGAACGATATAAAGGATTTTGCTCAGACTAAAGGAATTACTCAGAAAGAGTTGCATGATATTATCAATTATCTTGTTGAAAACAAAAAAATCGTCACGATCGAAGGTTCTTTTATCCATACAGAGATTATTGAAAAAGCAAAAAAAGTTTTAATTACACATTTTAAAAAGCACGACACACTTATACTGGCTGATTTTCGGGATAACTTACAAGCAAACAGGAAGATATGTCTGCTTCTCCTATCGTACTTTGATGATCGTGGATGGACAATTCGAAAAGGTGATTATCGGATATTATCCGAAAAGGGAAAGGAATTATTGAGGTGATAGAAGTATAAATCACATTCTTCCATTTAACGGAAGCACTTTTGGGAATTGTAGCTGATTTAATCAGATAATTTTTTCACAAACCCGATAAATTTTGAAGGATTTCCCGACTGATCTTTGAGTAACCATGCACGTGTGAGGATGGGAACGATCTGATCATTTTTGCCGAGATATTCCTTTTCATAAATATCAGAGTATCCCCGAACAAAAACCTGGGTATCTCTCAAATTGTCTTCCATTTTATGCCATTTTTCAGGAGTAATTTCTTGATATGTCATATTCTTTAGTTCAGCCAGAGTGTAGCCCAAAAGATTGCAATACTTACCATTTGCATTTACGACTTGGCCATCCATATTACAGATAACTATCGCTTCATCTGCCCATTCACTAAGCGTTGTGACAAGCTCAACATACTTTTGATCGGATATTTCCAACTCTTCCTCAAGCACCGAAAGCATTTGCTTTAATTCAGCATTTTCTAATGTAAGATCATGATTTGTACAACTCGCGAATAAAATAGTAATTAATCCAATAATTAATATTTGATTTATTTTTATCATGGTACCTCTCATCAAATTTATTACTTTCTTTTTTGAATTTAACCTATCATCAAGTCAAGAAAATGTAATTTATTAAACTTATATTGCTCTTTGAGGGTATACTGAAGAACAAAAAAGTTGACGATATAAATAGGATTGAGCTTGTAGAAAGTCGAAATCCTGGATAGAAAGATTTATCTGAAGGATTGTAAGATTGAGTTTACTC
>JAGHCS010000025.1 GCA_021160355.1 Candidatus Cloacimonadota bacterium | reverse complement strand
CTCGATCTATCAACCAACAAGATCGTATCTGCATGTGCAGGTGCGGGAAAAACCTTTGCACTCTCCAAACGCTACTGCAAGATCATCGATGAGTTCACAAAGCTCAATCTTCACAAACCAAAGAGTGAGTGGCTTAGTTTCAAGAATATTCTGGTCATCACCTTTACGAATAAAGCAGCTGCCGAGATGTCCCGACGCATTTACAAAGACCTGCACATACTACTGCAAGGTGAAGAAATTCAAGGATTGAAGGAACAGGGCATTTCGCTTGGAAAAAATATTCGCACTGCTCCTGAAGAATATAAGAACTGGCTTCGCTCCACATTTTCTCAAAATCATATCATGACCATAGACAGCTTCTGCGGAACTATCCTCCGTGAGAACGCCTTTCTCCTCGGCATCGATCCACAATTCAAAACCTCGGATGAACTACTTGCGAACAAGATGTATCAGGAAACACTCTCAGAATTCCTCAACAAAAAAAGCCATAACTTCGACCAGGTATTGGCAAATATTCTCAATTATACAGACAAAAAAGGCATCCAGCAATTCTTCGGCTATTTTGAAAAAAATAAGGTTTTTCTTGAGGAATGGATCCATTATATACAAACTCATACCGAGCAAGAGATTTACGATCAATGGCTCGAAAAGTATCTGCATGAGTTCGATGCAAACTCGATCCTTGATAAATTAAACAAGGTCACCTCATTATCTCATAATGTAAAACAAAACGAAGAGAACTCCTTTCAGGCACTTTTTGAGCTTATGGGCAACATTCCTGTTGATTCGATTTCGGAAAAACGTCGCTATATCATGACCGAGGTACTCCCAATATTTATGACCTCGAAGAGAGAATCCTATTATTCAAACAAAGCATATCACTATATTCAGAAAAAGGGTACTTTTATACATGATGCTGCCTATAAATCCTTCAAGGAAACTATGTCCGAAGTGATCTCGTTTCTGGAGCACGAAATCCCGGCAGAAAAAGTACTGCTTGCACCCACACCTGACGACATAAAATCGATCAGCGTATTTAAGGAATTCGTGAAGCTCTATTCCGAATTTGAAGAGAAGCTCTGGAACACTCAGCTTCAAAAAAATTATCTGACTTTTAATGAAGTAATAATAAAAACACGCACATTATTAAGTAACCATGAAGAAGTAAGGAAGCGAATAGCGAAACAGTTCAAGCATATCCTGGTTGACGAATTCCAGGACACGAACAATCTGCGCTGGGATATTATCAGACACGTTGCACGCAAGGATAAGGATGCAATCAGAGAGAAGGGAATCTTCATAGTCGGCGACAAAAAGCAATCGATTTATCGCTTCCAGCAAGCGGATGTGGAAGTTATGAACAGGGCTCAGGATGAGTTAATAAAAATTTCAGACAATGCACTTATAGAATTTAATGGCAATTACCGTGCATCACAAGAATATATTCAGCATGTAGTCAATCCGTTCTTCCGCAAGATATTCACACTCCCAGAATATCCTTTCGAAGCTTCTTTTGAGGACACGCACTATCCTCAGCACAACAGCTCAGATGAAGAAATTGCAAAGAAAACGGACATTGTGTGCGACATTCATGCAACATCTTACGAATCTGCAGAAGGCGAGTATGTTCCAGCAATCCATGCGGCATACATGGCAAAGAAATATCTTCATTGGGCTGAAGATGCAGGTATTAAGGAAGATGTTGTAATTGGAATTCTACTCAGAAGTTTTACCCACATAAATGAGTATCTGAAAATTTTTCAGAAATCCAATCTCCCCTTCCAGATAATTGGTGAAAGAAACCTATTCTCACAACAGGAAGTCTATGATCTCTTTCATTTCATCGGTGTGATGATCAATCCACATGATAATGTAGCCCTAATCGGTCTTATGCGCAGTCCTTTTTTCTGTTTTGAAGATACGATGATCTATAAACTGAAAAATCGCCCAAAAGAAACCTCGATTTATGACTCTTTAGAAAACGATGAAGAATATGCATCTTTACATAAAACTATCTCAAAATGGAGACATTCTGCACGATTGGTTCCGGTTGATATTTTATTGCAGACTATTCTTGCACACGCACACAGGGAACTCGGTTATGTAAGTGAAACAGGCGGTCCACAGCGGCTGGCAAATATAGATAAGATCATACATGTGCTTCATTCACTACAGATGGAAGGCAATTCACTCCAGGAGATTCATGACTACCTCTTATATCAATTAGACCATAAAAGTGATGTTGCTCAAGGAGAGCTTCCCACCTCAGCAAAAGTACAGATCATGACAATTCATAAAGCAAAGGGACTCGAGTTTCCAGCTGTTATCATCCCTGAACTTGATGCGATAAATGCTAAAAAGATTTCGGGCATAGTCTATCACAGCAGGTTAATACCCGGGGAACAGTTCGAAGTGGGCATCACAATAAAAGAGGGTGTTGAATCCAAAAAGACAAACCTGCTTGAGAACATTAAAAGGCAGGATAAACTGGAACAGAAAGCAGAGGATAAACGGCTTTTTTACGTAGCTGTGACTCGTGCAAAGTATAGGATTGCATTACTCTCAGAATTCAAGGGCAATCCGAGTAAAAATTCATGGTGGAATGAGTATGTCGCCAAACCCTTTGAACTTCCGTCAACTTTGGTTCAAGAGGAATGGGATTCTGTGAAAGCACCTGATAAAATAGATGTGAGATTTGCAAATTTTAAAGAATTGCACAGTACACTTAAGCGGGATCTGAATGAGCATAACAAAAAATTAGTGTGGAAAGAACCACCAGAACAAAAGAAACTGCAAAAGCTATGGATGGTTACTCCGCATACAATAATGGAGAGTGTTTTCCCTGAGATCATTTTTGAGGATGATTCTGAAAAGAAAAGCCCTGCTACAAACAAACGCGCATTTGGCTCGATCTTCCATGCAGTCATTGCAAATCATTGGTGGAACATTTCAGCTTACAAAAAAGAAATTTCATCCTATGTTGAAAACACATTTCCGGAAATCTGCTTTGATAAAATCGAGCCGCAGTTGCAAACGCATATATCACATTTTCTTTCCAGCCCACTTCATCAAAAAATAAATTCTCAAATTGCCAAAGAACTCTATCACGAGCTTCCAATTACCGGATGGCTCGATAATGGCGAACTTTATCTTGAAGTAAATGGCATACTCGATTTGCTCTACCGGGAAGACGACAAGTGGGTCATAGTTGATTTTAAAACTGACAAAACGCTTCGTGCTTTCCACCTTTATGAAGTACAACTCCAGACCTACAACTGGATGGTCAAACAACTTTATGACATCGATGCACAAACATTCATCTACTATTCTTCGATAAACGAGCTTCACGAAATAAAATGGGATGAGGAATACTTCTTGAAAATCTTCCCGAATGAACAGCATCCATTCACTCTTTCCAAATTCGAGGATATACCTCTATCAGAAAAAATCCTCACTCAGCTTGACATACATAGCGACATAATGATCGTTAATCCGACCGTATATCAATCAAAGAGAATGATGCAGGCACTCACACAGCGAAAACTTTTGACTCCGAATATACGGATCACGACACTTAATAAATTTATTACAACTCATCCAGTAATGGGAAAAGTAATAACTCCAGAGACTGGCAATTTACTTGTTAAAAAAGCTGCTGAAGGGATGGCTTTGAACGAAGGCACAATTGAATTGCTTACAGATGCGTTCCGAAAAAGTGAGCTTTGGAATCAGAAATTTACCGGAAGCGAAGAGTTTGAAAAAATTAATATTAATTATGGAAAACTCAGGCATGAAAAGCACTATTATTATGACTATGAGGTTTTAGGTCAGTACATCCGATATAATCTTGAAGGAAAAACAGTTCTGCTTAACGGATTTTACAAAGAGAGTCCCCTCGAATATGAGATTATATCGCAACTCTCAAAGTGCGCGGAGAAATTCTATTTTATTAATAATTTCGAAGATTTTTCGACACAATCCTCTTTTGATCTTACCCCACAAATCTGGCATATAGTTGTACAAAAGGAATTTAGTCCAAAATCAAACTATACACAACATTATTCGATAGAAACTGAGATTGACGCAATAGCAAGAGAGATATACACGCTTCGAAAAAGCGGTCAGGAACTCTCTAAAATAAAAGTTGCTGTTTCCAGCATGGATGCTTACCTACCGGTGATTAAAAAGATTTTCCATTCGTATGGAATCCCTTATCACTCAATTGCAGGAAGCAAACTTATTGCTGAACCTCTTACTCAGTTTATTATATCTCTGCTGACAATAATGCTCTCATCGGAGAGACTTACCTGGAATATTGTCTCCTCACTGATGCTTCACCCTCTCTTTGATACTCCCAGAAATATTTTTGCACTCGATGCCTTTATTCGTAGGAACGGCATACATTATTTCAGCGACATTGCTGAAAATGATGAAGTGAAAATTCATTCCGAAGCTATTCATTCAATCACGGAACTACTCGGTACAATAAAGGGTATTGCGATAGATATAACGTCTACTTCTATACTTGATGGAATAGACACAGTTCTAAATAATATAGGCATCATCTCAAAAATAGAGCGAAATGAAAACATGCAAGAAGCTTACTCTCTTATTCATCAATGCTTACAAAATACTCTCGAAGCATATCATAATATCGGGCTTGAGTTTAAACCCGACAACCTTTTAAAAGACATAAAAAGGGCATTAAAGAATCTTGAGATACCTTCGCGAAAAGGTTACAAAGGTGTTGATATTCTTGGTTTCATGGATACACTCGAACTGGATGATGTAACCCTGTATATTGCCGGATTATCAGAGAACTACTTCCCTGTTCCACAGAAGAACAACCCTTTTGCTCCATCGATTCCTTCATATAACTGGGAGAAAAGTGTGATGCTTCTCAATCGCTGGCAAGAACTTAATTCTCGTCTTTACTATTCCTGCGCGGAACGAGACATGGATGGAAATGTGCTCAATCCATCAACTTTGCTGGAAACATTTGAACGAATGGAAATTACAGAACAGAAACGAGCACCTCTCACTGCGCGTCAGTATTATCTTACATATTATGATCATAAAATTGAAAATCCGATCCTTCCGATATTGAAGCGCCACAATGAATATCAAGATGACACTATTGGTTTTTATAAGGGTTTGGTTAAAACTGATGGAAGGTCAACACTTACATTTTCAGCACGAGAGATGAACACGCTCATACAATGCCCGATGCACTATTTGTTTGAGGAATTACTGGATTTGAAACCTCTAACTTATGATGAAGATGCCATTCAAAGATTGCAGCTCGGTAATGTTATACATAAAGCGCTGGAATATTTTGGAAAGAAAAATGGATTCCAGGTATTAAAGGAAAGTTCCGTACACGCCCTTGAACTCCTCTCAGAATCGCTCATGCGCGCTTTAAAAAAACATCATGTCTATCCGGAAAGAGACCTGTTCATTAAAAGAGTATATGCACCCTATGCAAATGGACTTGTTTCAGGTAAAGAGGATAATGTTCTGGTCCAGCTTCTTGCCTTTGACAGGAATTTTTTGAAAGAATATTCACCGGTCAGCTTTGAGCAGATTTTCGGATTAGTGGATAAAGAAGATACTGATACATGGCCTGTTTATTTACTAAAAAGCGACAACGTAACACTTCATTTCCGGGGGAAAATTGATGCAATTTTTCAAACAGACAGTCCTCATAAAGTGCTTTGCATTGATTATAAAACCGGCTTTAGTCCGAGTCCTTCAGATATAGAGTTTTTCTGGGATATTCAGGCATTCCTGTATATTATGGTCTTAAAATCGCATTTTCCTGAAAGCAGAATTATTTTTCTTTACGAATCCTTAAAAAATATTGCTCAAGCAAAAAAAAGGCATCTTGCGATATCTGAGGATAATGGGGTATTCATTATCCCCCCAAAAGACAGAAACGACAGTCAATCGATAGAAAAAGTGAAAGAGCTTTTCATTCACTATGGAGCCAAAGTGACAAATGGTGAGTTTCATATTCGTGAAAGAGTGTCCGGCAAGAAACCTTGCAGCTACTGCGATTTCAGCCGGATCTGTCGAAAGGACTGCTATCCGTTTGTATTAAATGAAATTTAAAAATATTAAATAAATATAAAGGAGCAGACATGAAAAAAAGTATAGAATTGTTTGTGGTTCTTCTTGTTATTATGTTTGCATCGCATATCTTTGCGCAAAATGACTCATGGCTGAATGAGATCAACAAATTTGCTAATGATCAAAATATTTCGGATGACTCACTTTATACAATACTCTCACAGTGGAACGCATATCCAGCACCGGATTCGACCGGCGTGTTTATCACCTTTTACAACCAGATAAATGACACATTGAAAGCGCCTTATGTGCTCTATATACCTTCCGAGTACGATCAACACACAAAAACACCTCTGCTGGTGTATTTGCATGGAGGGGTGAGCACAAGAGATTTCCACTCGATTGAAGAAAGTTTCTTGCAGGACAATTATTTCGTTCTTTTTGCCGAAAAGCACAAATGGCTGATGCTCTTTCCGTTCGGCAATATCGATACTTCATGGTGGGATCTGGTAGGAGTAAAAAACATTCAAACCCAGATCAGAATCCTGAAAACATATTTCAACATCGATGATGATAGAATATTTGTAACTGGCTTTTCTGACGGCGGCTCGGGATCTTTCTTCATGGCAATGAGCACTCCTGATGATTTTGCTTCCTTTTATCCCCTTAACGGTTTCCTCTCTGTGGGCTCGATTGTAACGAAAAAACCAACCTTTCTTCCCAATCTCAAAAATCGAAGAATGAATGCAATAAATACCGACATCGACAGACTTTATCCGGCACTTAAAATGCGCATGTTAATCGATCTTGCACTACAGGCAGGAGCCAATCTCCTTTATAAAGAATACTGGGGCGTCGGGCATGATTTCGATTATGCGAATGATGAAATTCCCATTATGATAAAGAGTATGACACTTCAGCCGCGGGAAATTTTTCAGCCAGATATCTACTGGGAGACATGGACGCCCGATTATGGAAAATGTGATTGGCTCGAAATTCTCGAAATAGACACAACTATTGCAAGGGCAGATTGGCATCAAGAATATCAAGCCCAGATCCCGAACGACAGGATCAGCTTCGGTTTCTATCCAGATGATGATTTTGATTACGATGGCATCATAGTATACAATCTTGTCGAAGGAGAAACTACTGCCAGTCAAATGGGCCTCCAGCAACAGGATCTTATCATAAAAATGGATGGTATTCCTATTCACTCTCTTGACGAAATGGACAGCTTGAAAACTTTCAAGCAACGCGGAGACTCGGTAAGCATAACGGTGAAAAGATATGACGAAGAGATTACATTGTATGGACAGTTCCCTGACACTACTTATTATGATGCGATAAACTACTCCGAACCTTCAGGCGCAGTACAGGCAGAATATTTCGGGAACGAATTTGTACTAGAAACATCGCGAGTAAAGAAGCTTGCAATCTACCTGCATCCCGATATGGTAAATTTTGATAATCCCGTAAAAGTCATTATAAATAACAAAGTAGTATTCGATAAAAATATTACAATCGACCGTGAATTAATGATCGATAATTTCCTGAGAAACAGAGACAGGAGTGCGCTGTGGGCAAAAAGATTGGAATTCGAAATATAAAAACACATGGGAAGGCGATAATACGCATTATCGCCTTCCTATGATAAAACATTAAACGAACGTATCTAACTTACATCTGGAATGACAATCCAAGCACAATATAACGGAACAGTGCAAAATTATACACTGTAGATTTATCTGCCCCGCCTTCTAAAAATCTATATCCGAGTTTCAACCTCACTTTATCTGAGATGCATCCTGCCCATCCGAAGAATATATCCTCAACACGTCCATGAGGAGTTCTAATTGCATCTCCTTCAATACGAAGATCCATGCATGGAGTAATTTTCCATGCAAAGAAAAAATTTACAAGCGGTATAAACCCAACATTTTTCTTGGAAGATTCTACTATTGTTCCCATATTATCCTTGCCCTTCATACTGATCTTCGCATCCCGGATCTTTCCTGTAAGACCGATTCCAATCTGAAAATGTTTAGATTTTATAAAATCCCACCTGTAGGAAAGCCGCCATGAATTGAATTGATATTTTGCTTTTACTTCATAAATACTAGAATAACTCTGGCCTGCAAAATTTATGTTCTGTTTTGGTTTGCCCTTATAAGTTTTTGTAAAGGGTGCAAACAAAACCGATATATTATGTCGTTCTGCAAAAGTAAAGTTGAATTTCATCCTAAAATACAGGGAAGCATTTGATCCAATGTCATTTTGCAGAGAGAACAGACTTCCAATATTGCCCGGTACTCTCACATCATTATATCCGCTGAGATTAAGCCCAGTTTCCATGTCTGCCATGAATTGGGCATGAACTATCGGAGTGAGTGTGAAAAAGATTAATATACAAAATATTATCAGTTTTCTCATTTCTTATACCTCTTTATTTCAAAACGTTACTTATTTTTCATCTCTGTAAAGATGCACATCCGTTTGAGGGAATGGGATCGAGATATTTTCTTGGTCAAAAGTGAGCTTCACCTTCTCCTGCATGTCAAAATAAACATTCCAGTATTCCGCAGTATCACACCACACTTTTACTGCAAAATTAACTGAGCTGTCACCCAAGCTGGAAACTGCAATTAATGGAGCTGGATCTTTTAATATTCGTGCATCTTCCTGAACTAATCTTGTAAGAGCTTCTTTTGCTTTCTTTATGTCATCACCATATCCGATTCCAAAAGTCATGTCCACACGTCGTATGGGCTCCCGAGAATAATTTGTAATATTACCATTCGAGAGAGTACCATTCGGTATATAGATCATTTTATTATCGAAGGTTTTCATAATAGTGTTAAAAATCTGTATCTCATGAACTTTCCCGACAAATCCCTGAGCTTCTATAGTGTCGCCTACCTTGAACGGTTTGAGTAGAAGTATTAGCACACCACCGGCAAAGTTCGACATACTACCCTGCAGTGCAAGACCGATCGCAAAGGTTGCAGCGCCGAGAATTGCGATAAAAGATGTGGTGGCAATTCCTACCATAGATGCTACACTGATCAAGAGCAACACTTTCAGCAGAACTGTGATCATACTAACGAGAAATTTCTGCAATGATATCTCAACATGACCTTTTTGCAGTGCTTTTTTAACTAGTTTTTTTATACCTTTTATGATCCACATACCGATAATAAGAACCAGTATTGCCAAAATAAGTTTAGGACCATACTCCATTATGAGTTCTATTGCCTTATTCAAATATGGTTTTGTTGCCTGAACTGCATCCATTTATAATCCTTTCTTAAATATATTTATTCTTTGGGTTTAAGATACCAGTGTTTTTTGCCTTTCAAAAATTCATCCATACCCTTTTTCTTTATGATCTTCATATTTTGCAGATGTGCGTCCCCGTGGTTTGCCTTCAAGAATGAGAACTTCTCACAGGTAAGGAAATCTTCACATTCCCAGCACCCGTCATACCCCTTCTTCACACAACAGTTTCTGATCTTGCAATAGGGATTTCCTCCGCCGTCTCTGCAAGACTTTCTACAACGAAGCTTTACCATTGCACCCAGAACCTTGTAGCAGGTTTCATAATCCTCGAACTCCTTGAAGAATGGAATTTCAGAAAGCGCATCGGCAGTCTTGCCAAACCTGTAGTTCCTCAATTCTTTTCGCAGGTCACGAGCCAGGTCAGCAATCGTTCCGGTGTAATTAAAACACTCGCCGCAGTATAAGCCGCAATAAGCGATCAAATCTGTTTTATTTTTCAACATTCTGAATACTCCGAATAATCATAGTGCTAAACCGGTGTATTTTTCTAAGAAGTCAACTTTTTTGAAATATAGTTTCCTATTTGGGTGAGGTGCCGCAGCCATTATATTCTTTTCCATCAAGAAATAGAGTGACATGGTATGGGAAATGTTGATCGCTTTTTTTATCATAACAATCCTTCTTTGAGATCACAACTTTAACCGTATGATCTTCAGATTCCGCTGTGTACACCTTTTCACCTTCTCCAGAGTCCACAAGCGTTGCCGAGGGAAACCGGTATGCTTTATTTTTCTTGTCAAAAAATACAACTATTTCCGAATCAAAGATGGTCAATGACCAAAGAGGATCATTACTCAAAGCCCAGAAATAGTCTGCGGGAAGTTTGAGTTGTCTTTCGTTGGGATTAACCAGCTGGCAGTTCTGATAGGATTTATCACCGATCGTGATCATTGCCATATCACCCTTGTTCCAGAATTCATTTACTCCATCGCTGTAACGGGCACCAGAAGCGGAAATCGCACGAGGTAATTTGTAAATCTCGTATTTATGATAAAGGTAGGCAGCATCATCTTGAAAGTGGACTGTATAAAACTCGTCATTTTCACATTGAAAAACAAATACATTATCGGGAGGGATGTTATATTTGGGAGGTGAACTAAAATTACACTTCTTTGTGCACGAACAAATAAGAATGATGATCAAAACTAAAGGAATAATTATTTTTTTCATTGCATCTCCATAGCTTGATTTTACATATAAAAAATCTCATTACCCCATATAAGTTTTGTCAATGTTATCGGAAAATTGGGATATTTATTAGAAGGATAAACTTAGTAATGATAGTGATGATTATCGTGCATATGAGACGATAGAGTCATTG
>JAGHCS010000230.1 GCA_021160355.1 Candidatus Cloacimonadota bacterium | reverse complement strand
TTATCGGGAATAGAAGCACATTCACGCAAACCGACCGGCAAGGGCATTACTTTATTTATGACGACTCCGGGCTTGTGAAAGTGCTCTCCTTTAATGCCCCAAGAGATGAAAGCGATCTCTCACTATTAAGTTCTGCACAGAAAGAACAGATAATGAAAGAGGGCAGCAACATACACTTCCTTACTGCTGAAAACTGGAAAGATGAAATATTAACATCGCGATATGGGTACGAATTTTGGAAGCAGTTTTTATGGATCGTGCTGGCACTTTTGATCATTGAAATGCTGCTGGCATACTCAGGAAAGAGTATCATTAAAAAATGAATCCAAGAAAATATTTAGCGCCGGAAGTTGCAGCCAAACTTGATCGTTTCGAGCTTCGAGCCCGTTTGATCGTCGAGGGTTTTATTACCGGACTGCACAAGTCGCCATACCATGGATTCAGTGTGGAATTTCTCGAGCACCGCGAGTACCTGCCGGGAGATTCTATCAAGCATATTGATTGGAAAGTGTATGGCAAAACAGACCGCTATTACATCAAGAAATACGAAGAAGAAACAAACCTGAAGGCATACATTCTGCTGGATTGCAGCAACTCTATGAAGTTCAGCTCTCAGAAAATTTCAAAACTGGAATACGGGAAAACCCTTGCTTCTGCCCTTACTTATTTGATGATCCGGCAAAAGGATGGCGTCGGACTTCTGACTTTTTCCGAAAAAATACATTCCTACATTCCTCCCCGCTCTACATCCGTGCATCTCAACACTATTTTTAAAGAGCTCGATAAGACACAAGCACACTCTACGACGAACACGCCGGAAGTATTGCATAATCTGGCGGACAGAATTAAGAAGAGGGGCTTGATCGTTCTTATCACTGACCTGCTGGATGATCCGGAAAAGGTCATGCTTGGCTTGCAGCATTTTCGGCACGAGAAGCATGAGGTTGTGCTTTTCCACCTTCTTGATCAGGAAGAGATTGATTTTTCCTATAATAAGAAAACGCGATTTATTGATATGGAAACAGGCGAGGAGATCGTCACCCAGCCGTGGGAGATAAAGAAGACTTATCAAAAGAAGATCGAGGAGATGAAGGCGTATTTTTCTTCGAAGTGCCATACATCCTATATCGATTATGTGCCTGTTACGACATCCACTTCTTACGATAAAGTGCTTTTCGCCTATCTGATAAAGCGGCAGAAATTATTGTAATTATTTGAGCTGTCATGGACCACTCCATGACAGTAACACTTCGGTGCAGGAAATTACTGGTTACAAAGTTGGACTTTGTAACCAATATTTCAAAAAACGATATCTCTCAACAAGATCGGTTTCGTTCCCAAGTACAACTTGAGGAACGAGACGATGAACTTTGCGAAAGGTTGAAACTTTCGCAACGGTTGCTTTCGTTTGCAGGAGGAACCTGCATCTAACCCGGTTCTTATTGTATTGAGACTTGTTTTTTACCATCGAAGCGCGAGATGCTGTTTATAATGAATAGACTCTTCGTTTCACTCAGAGTGACAATAATTTAAAAAACCCCTGTCATTCTTGAGCGGAATGAAATGCAGCGAAGAATCTATTTTTTCAAAACCCATATTTTTCATTTCTCTCAGCAAACTACTGCTTCTTCCGCCGAACAGGCAGTACAGCAAATAGGTTTTATTCTTATCAAGTTTTAATAATTCCTTTTCAAGATCAGGTAAATTGGATGGAATAAGAACCGCATTTTCGATATGATCCTCAAAGAATTCTCGTTCCGAACGGACATCAATTATCACAAAATCAGGACTGTTTGCATTGTCATGTATCATCTGGCGTGCTTCCGCAGCAGAAATATCAAAATTGTTTTTTTGAGATGAGAAATCCTGATAACAACCAGCAAGGAAAAGTATGAGTATAAATAGGAAGAAGTGAAGTATTGAAAGACGGAAACTAATTTATTATGCCTAATAGGTTCTGTCATTTAACGTCGCAAATCAGCCGCAGCGATTAGCTGTCGGCTGCATTTGCCTAGTTAGACCTTAAGTTCCTTATTCTAAGCTATTCCACTGTCCTTCTCTGAATTCTAAATAAGCCTCCAGAAATTCCGAGCAAAGCAAATCCATTAACTATGACAGGCGGAATAGAACCAGTTGAGATAAGAAAAATTTCTGCAATAATGCAAGAAGCAATAACTACAGGGGCAGAAACATATTTACTGAATTTCTCAGGCGGATGAATATAAGGCTTATACAAATAAATGGAAGCAACTGTTATTAAGACTGCTAATATTGTCAAGAAGGCCGAAATTGGATTAACCCATTTCTCCAAAACCAGCCAGACACTGCCTGTACCTCGTGAGACAACACCATAGATTATAAACATTACACCAGAAAAGCCTAAGAAATTAAAATATTTTCTCAATGAGATTGCCAATAGGCTGGAACTTTTTTCTACCTTTTGATCTTCATTTATATCGTTCATTATTCGTTCTCTTGTAGGTCTAACGAAAAGCTCACCAGCCGACAAGACGCAAGGCCGAAGGGGCGCAGCGGATTGGCGGTCTGGTGCAGCGACTGGTTAAATGCCAATGTAGAT
>JAGHCS010000096.1 GCA_021160355.1 Candidatus Cloacimonadota bacterium | reverse complement strand
AATATTATAAAATGATTCATTATTTCTTTTTAAAATTTATTGTTTTGATTTACCAGCCCTGCCCAATTTTATGTCAATTATTTTGAATTTCTGAAGTGTTAAAAATTGACGAAAATGTACTCTATTTGATTTTATGCAAAACTGACTATGGAAATAAAAAGAATAATTGTAGCAATTGACGGTCCTGCAAGTTCAGGGAAAAGCACTACTGCAAAACGTCTCGCAAAAAAGTTGAATTGTATCTATGTGGATTCCGGAGCAATGTATCGTGCTGTAGCACTATTTTTATTGCAGAACAAAATAGATTTTATTGATAAAAAATTACTAAGGAAAGCTTTATCTGAAATAAACATTGAAATAGTGCCTTCGAAAGGTCAAGGAGAAAATAAGATCATTCTGAATGGTGTAGACGTGTCTAAAATGATACGTGAACCGGAGATAACTGACTATTCATCTACTATTGCGACAGAGAGTCTCATAAGACAACGGATGGTCGAACTGCAAAGAAAAATGGCGGAAACCCAATCAATTGTGATGGATGGGCGAGATATTGGAACAGTTGTATTTCCTCAGGCAGATTTTAAATTTTTTCTCGTCGCATCTATTGATGAACGTGCTAGACGCCGGTGGCAAGAAAATCAACAAAAAGGACTTGGAACGAAAACACCGGATGAGATAAAACATGAGCTTGCATTTCGCGATAAGAGGGACAGTACAAGAAAAATTGCTCCTTTGAAAAAAGCTAAGGATGCGATCGAGATTGACACTACAAACCTGAGTATTCAACAGCAGGTTGATGAAATTTTTGGTATTATTAAAGATGAGATTTTTTTATAGGGCTACCATTACATTTGTCAAAATACTCATGCACTTTCTTTGGAATCTGAAGATCACAGGTATGAAGGAAATCCATTTTAGGAAAGGGTGCATCATCTGTGCAAATCATCAGAGTGCCTTAGATCCACCTTTTCTTGGTTCAATCCTTCCCTTTGAATGCTATTTCATGGCCAAGTCAGAACTTTTTAAGAATAAAGCATTTGGTGCGCTGATCGGCTATTTTAATGCACTTCCTGTTCACCGTGCCGGTTTTACTCGTGGAACTATACAAAAATTTATTACACTTCTTGAGGAAAAAAATAATATCATAATCTTTCCTGAAGGAAGTAGAAAAGCATTCACCGCAAAACCCGGTATCGCTAAGCTTGCTTGGGAAACCAAAGCACCCATCTATCCTGTACAAATTGAAAATGTCAATGATCTCTGGGCATGTTTTTTCAGGAAGAAGTACCTTCATTTTATATTCAAGAAACCCCTCTTTGCAAAGGAATATAAATCTATGTTCAAAGAGGGTGAATATAGAGAATTAGCTGCGTTTATTTTAAATAGGATCAATGGTATCGAGAATGAAAATTGAGACTGCAAAGCATTCGGGCTTTTGTTTTGGAGTAAAAAGAGCAATTCAGATTGCTAACGAAACTGCTCAAAATAACAAAAAAACAATAACTCTTGGTCCTATAATACATAATCCGCAGATGGTTGAATTTTTAAGGAAGAAAGGAATTCATTCTATAGATGATATAAATGATATCTCTGATGAAACCATCATTATTCGTTCTCATGGTATTACTGCAGAAAATTATAAATTGCTTCTTGAAAAAGATTTGAATATTGTTGATGCAACCTGTCCATTCGTAAAAAAAGCACAGGAGTTTGCTCAGAAATTAACGAGAGACGGGTACCAATTATATATACTTGGAGAAAAAAATCATCCGGAAGTCGAAGCATTGCTCAGCTACATAGATGATTCAGCAGTTGTCGTGACAAATCCAGATAATCCATTTCCAAAACCTACAAAAGGGAAAGTTGCTCTGATAGCTCAAACCACCCAAAGTGAAGAGAAGTTTGAACGTCTCGCAAAGAAGCTTATTAGTCTCTGTGAAGAGCTGCATGTGGTGAAAACAATATGCAATGCCACCATACTTCGGCAGGAGTCAACAAGAAATTTAGCACAAAAAGTTGACATCATGATCGTCATTGGCGGAAAAAATAGCGCAAATACGACAAGACTTGCAGAGATAGCTAGTGCAGAAGGTTGCAGGACATTTCATATCGAAACTGGAGATGAGTTGAAAATCGCGTGGTTCGAGAATGTTGACAATGTTGGGATCACTGCAGGTGCTTCGACACCTAATTGGATAATTAATAGTGTGAAAGAAAAAATAAAAAAAATCAATGAAACGAAATAGAGGGTCTATTTGTCGCAAACTTACAAAGTAGGCTTCCTCATCGTGGAGGAAAAATGGCTGATAACGTACAAGCTAAAACTAAGGAAGAAGAAATTTCTAAGGTAGAAGAAAAAGAAGTAAAAGAGACTAAAAAAGTTGAAGATACTATCGAAAAAGAAGAAGTCAAAGAAGAAGTAAAGGAAGAGAAGGTTGATGAGAAAAATGAAGAAGAAATTGCTGAGGAAGTAATCGAAGAGGTTGTGGAACCAGTTGTGGTAGAGGACGTCCCCGAAAACAAAGAACAAGAGGAAGTTCCAGAAGAAGAGCCGCAAAAAACTGATGAGCCAGAAGAAACTCCAAAGGTGGAAGAAAGTTCAAAAACTGAACAATCCGAAGATGCCCCAGAAGCTGTTATTGAAGATGATGTGAGCGAAGAGGCTCCGGAGAAAACTGAAAAAAAACCGGAAGATGTAGTGGAAAAAGCAAAAGCAAAAGTTCCCAAACCTAAAATTAAGAAGGAAGAGAAGAAAGAGAAAAAGGTTAAGAAGAAAAAGGAAGAAAAATCCGATGATATGACATCTCTTGAAAATCAAATTAAAATGTACGAAGAGACCATGGAAACTGTACGTTCAGGTAATATTGTTGAAGGTAACATTATTCGAGTTGATCAGACTGAAGTATTAGTTGATATTGGCTTCAAGGCTGAAGGCGTCGTGCCCATTAGTGAATTTGATGAAAACGAAGAGATCAATGTCGGTGACAAAGTGTTTGTATATATTGTCAATCGCGAAGGCAGAAACGGCAGACCCTTCCTTTCAAAAAAGCGAGCAGACATTCAAAAAACATGGAAGGAACTTGAAGAAAAGTCAAAGACTAACGAGGTTGTAACCGGTCATGTTGTTAAAAGAGTAAAAGGTGGCCTCATTGTAGAAGTTAAAGGTATAAATACATTTCTTCCAGCATCTCAGGTTTCGACGAAAACTTTGCCTAATCTTGATCATTTTGTTGGAAAAGAGTTGGATTTCAGGATCATTAATTTTGACCGCGAAAAAGAAAATATCGTGATTTCCAGAAAAATCGTGATTGAAGAAGAAGTGGAAAAACAAAAAGAAGATCTCATGGGGAAACTTCATGTTGATGCAGAAATTGACGGTACTGTGAAAAATATCATGGAATATGGTGTTTTTGTCGATCTTGGTGGAATTGATGGTTTGCTTCACATCTCAGACATGTCATGGGGACATGTTATACATCCCTCGGAGATGCTGAATATTGGAGATAAAATAAAAGTTAAAGTCCTTGATTTTAATAAGGATAGTGAAAAGGTTTCCTTGGGTCTTAAGCAACTTGTCCCACACCCATGGAAAAATATTGAGATTAAATATCCTGAAGGCTCAAAGGTCGAAGGCAAAGTGACGAATATTACAAACTACGGAGCTTTCGTGGAACTTGAAAAAGGTGTTGAGGGCTTGATCCATGTGTCTGAAATGTCATGGACAAAGCAGATTACTCATCCAAAACAGATGCTGAAGGTTGCTGATGCCGTCAATGCGATCGTGCTCAATGTTGATAAGGAAGAACACCGTATTTCTCTTGGATTAAAGCAGGTTGAACCAAATCCTTGGTTGACCATTGGTGTGACCCATCCGATAGGATCAACAGTGATAGGTAAGATCAAAAATATCACAAATTTCGGCGCTTTTATGGAAGTTGAAAAAGATATCGATGGACTTATCCACATTTCTGATCTTTCATGGACAAGACGCATTATGCACCCCAGCGAAATACTGAAAAAAGGACAGGAAGTCACCGCAGTTGTGCTTTCTATTGATAGAGTTATGCAAAGGATAGCTCTTGGATTGAAGCAGCTTCAGGATGATCCATGGGAAAAGATAGAAGAACGTTTCCCAATTAACTCGGAGCATGAGATCGAGGTGATCAAAATAATTCCTAAAGGTGCACTTGTGCTCGCAGATAAAGATACGGAAATCGAAGGATTCATTCCAACTTCGCATCTTGGTATTCCAGGATTGGAAGAACCAGAGCTTGCGTTTGATAAAAATGAATTGATTCCGGTAAAAGTCATTGAAGCTGATAAAGAAAACAGAAGATTGATCTTCAGCGTTAAAACGTATTTCTTCGGAAGAGATGAAGAAGAAGTAAATGATTTTGTGCAGCAACATTTGGAGAAGATCAAAGAGCATAGACGTAAAAAAGAAGAAAAAAAAGCAGCTGAGAAGAAAGCAGCTAAAGAAGCGGCTGAGAAAGCAACCAGAGAAGCAAAAGAGAAAGCCGCTAATGAAAAGAAAGCGGCCGAGAAAGAATCTAAGGAAGTAGCCGAGAAAGCAACTGAAGAAGCAGATTCTTCAGAGAAGTAATATAGAAACTCCTATACATTTGTGGGAAGAACTTTTTTGTTCTTCCCATTTTTTTATTTCGAGAATTCTAATTGCATCGCAACAGGAATGTGATCAGAAATATAAAGCTCATATTCATTCCATCCACCATCAAAAGAATCCTGCAGGCGTAATGTCTGCACATCAAGAATATTATCGAAAAGTTCATTGGTAACGAGAATGTGATCCAGGTGTGAAGGCCAGGTAGGATATGACCAATTTGAGCTATTGCCCAATGCAATATTCATGTCGGCAAAGAGGTAGTTGTCGGGATCTTCCAAAAATCCCTGAAACACATTATTGACAGGATCGTCAGTCAAAATATCATTAAGATCACCTAACAAAATTACTCTTTTATTTGGAAAATTTGAGTCAATATATTGCTTTAATAAATTACTTGCTTCCAATCGTCTTGTCTCTTCATCACTCGCATCATAAGGGTCAAGAATGCCGTCACCACAACATTTAAAATGATTATTAATGATAATAAAATTCTCATTCATAAAATTTAATTCTATTACCATTGGCGACCTAGGAAATGGATTCCAGTAAGGGGAAGTTGTGTAAATTTCGTAAATATCATTGATTTCAATTGCATCAGTTTTGTAAATATATGCCAAGCCGGCAAACCAGGAAGATTTAAAATATCCTTCGTAGCCATCTATACCCTCAAGCATTTGTTTGAATAATGTCGTATCGCTGACTTCTTGAATGGCAATCAAATCAATATCAAGATTTTCAATTATTTGACTTACATAGTCAATAGTAGCCAGGTTGTTTTTTGGGAACCATTCGATGTTCCATGTCATAATATCAAAGGTAGTATCAGTTCCATATGAAAGACTGTCAATTGAAGGGGGCTGTCCTGGTTTATTAATATTATTTTCTCCGCAACTTATCACGATAAGAAGGGATACAATTCCAATAAGAATGATATTTTTCATAAGATATCCTAATAGTATGATTTACTGTCTGATTGAAGGAATTTCAGATCAGGAAGTTTTTTTACCTGTATTTCAAGTCTATATGACCAATAGGTACCGGATTTATCCCAGCTGAATTTGAGCTGCCAGCAATGAAGGTCACGATAGACATCAATACTCTGGCTGATGAGCTCTTTTTCTTTGAAATTATAATAATTCGAATAAGCAAGATTCCAGTTCTTTGTCAGATTGACATGAAGCGTGTTGTGCAATCCGGAACTGTAATAACCTGTTGTCGTATTTTTTTTATAAGTAAAGGATGAAGTAATATCCCATGGCTTGGTTTCCAGTTCCCGAGAACCATTGCAACACTCTTCATCAGTGCTGATGCCTTTCATTTTGAAAGTCGGTTTCACAGGATAATAATTCATATAATCTAAATTTCCTTTCAGAGATAATGTAGCCGATAGTTCATAATTTGTCAGATTCATTGTATAAAAATCTTGAACGCCTTTGAAATTATTAGAGAAATTTAGAGTCGTTGAACCGAATGCCACATTAAATGGCATGGTCGTTATGCTGTGGGTGAGAGTGCTGAATCCTTTTGGTTTTTTTTGGAAATCGTAACTTAAAGAAGTCTTCAGTGTAAAAAGGTCGTTGAGTTTCTTGGGTTTTCCTTCTTTATCGATGACCTTTGCCTGCAGTTTGTTTGTAAGACCAAATGAAATTCTTCCTGACCTTTTTGCTTTTGAAATGGATATCGAAGAGAAGTTATAAAATCGATCATTTTGCGAAAAATCAGGATGCATGGTATACGTTATGTCTGTTGTAATGATATGCCGAAGGGCTTGCAACCTACCTTTCGGAAAAGTGAATACTCCATAAATATCTGTAGAAATACTCGTCGTACTGTTGTAATCATATCCTCGTACGAATTTTTTATTGTTCTTATCTTTATCTTCCCAGATTTCATTATAATTAAAAGTTTGCCGGAATTTAAAATATTTAAAGAGTTCATGATTATAGCTCAACGATAGGGAATGTTTAATGCCCTCCCTATGTTCCGAAATATAATTTCCAAGTGAATCATATGTATCTTTATAAAAGAGCTGTGCAAGAGTGGGATTATTCGTATCCAATTTGCCGTAGTGGATGAGTGTGTTATTATAAGAAAAGTAAATATTGTTTAAAATTGATTTTTCTGATACCTGCTTGTTCAATATTTTTGCAAGATTCATTCTGTATAATCGAAATGAGATTGAGGGAAGCTTCAGAGTCATATTGTCAGTTTTTTGCGGGTAAGTGTATGCCCGGAAATCACAATATCCCGATAAACTAAATAAAGTGCCTTTTGTAGAGTAATATATCTTTGAATAATATGTCTGATCTTGATCAATAAGATCTTTCTTGTAGTCAAGGGTTGTGTTGAAAGTGTTCTTGTTTTTGAGATATGAATAATATACCCACGAATGAAGCGACTGATCCATCCTCGTTTCCTGATCATCACTGGTTTTACGAATATTCGCGTCACTCACAAAATCAGCTTTTACACTCACATTGCTATACGGAGTAAGTATTTGCTTATGATACGCATCAATCGACCAGCGAAGCCGGTAATCATCATTGAGCTCTTCGTGATAATATAGAAAGCGTGAATCGATCTTTCCTTCAAGAAGATATCTTTTTATATACCGTGCCCTATATCTGAATTCAACTCCTGTCAACTCCATAAGATCGAGTGAAAAAAGCATATCCGAATAATCACTCAGCGCGAGGAAATATGCTATATTTTTTAAAAATTTACCTTCAGCATTACTATAACCCGGCTCAGGTAATAGAAAACCTGATCTTCTATCCTGGTTGATAGGAAAGGTTGCAAAGGGCAGCACAAGGATTGGGAAATAATTAATATACAGAACAACGGGTTTTGCAACGATTTTCTCATTAAGAAATATTCTGAATTTCGGACTGAAAATATAGTACTGAGATTCATCCTCACAGGTAGTGAATTTTGCATTGTCGATGTCGAGGACATCCTTCCCAACTTTTCGGATCTTTGAACCGGCATAATATCCATCTTCGAACTTCGTTCTCCCATCAAAAAGCAATCCCTCTTCGGACTCAATGTTATAATAAATAGTTGAACCAAAGATCTTTTGCTCGCCATCAAAGAGCTCTGATTCACCATGAGAAAGCGCAATTTTCTTATCAAGATCAATGGTCATTGAGTCGGAATTAATATAGGAGTTATGATATCTTATGAATGCTTTTTCTATGAGTTTTATCTGTTCTTTATCAATATGATATATGATCTTTTTCGCTGAATAATCAAGCGAATCAAGGGACACTGCTGTTGTATCTGAGTCCTCCTGCGCAAGTGCAAGATATGGAATGATGCACAGCATCAGTAAGAGGAACAGATAAAATTTTTTCATATATTTCTTTCCCGACATTATGCGATTGGTGTCAAGTATTCTCAACTTTGAGCATACATACCCCCAGAATTTTTCATAGACTTGTTGTTTTCGGATAAAATTTTGAAATTTACTTATGCGGATATTAAAAAATTTATATTTCGCACCTATGGAGCTAAGTTTGTCATTGGTTTTTGGTTATGAGAGCTTACGCTCTCTGTTACAAACATATCGTTCCTATCGGAACTTTT
>JAGHCS010000046.1 GCA_021160355.1 Candidatus Cloacimonadota bacterium | reverse complement strand
TATCATTGAAGAAAGCCCCGATCACCTATTCACTGCTATCAAAATGGGAATTGCCGGAAATGTCATTGACTTAGCGATTCACCAAAATATCGATATTCCCTCGGAAATCGAAACTATCATTCATAAAGATTTAGCAATAAACGATTATGAATTATTTAGAAGTCGGTTAGAACGGGCTGACACAATTCTCTATATAGGTGATAATGCAGGCGAATCTGTATTTGACAGGTTGTTGATCGAGCAGTTTGCTCATAAAAAAGTGTATTATTCAGTTCGTGAAACTCCGGTTATAAATGATGTAGTAGAAAAAGATGCGAAGCGTGCTGGAATAGACAGATTTGCGAAGATCATTTCTTCCGGTTCTGCAACGCCCGGAATTATTCTTTCTAAATGCAGTGAGGAGTTTAAAGAAATTTTCATAAATGCTGACATGATCATCAGTAAAGGGCAGGGCAATTATGAAGGAATGTCTGATGAAAGCAGAGAGATCTTTTTCCTCCTCAAAGTAAAATGTGAAGTGCTGGCAAGAGATATTGGTGTTCCAATTAACTCGCTTGTTTTGATGGAATCACTTCCTTGCAGCGAGTAGAAGATTTTAACCACCCATCTCCGCTACGCTACGCCGTGTCAGACGAAATTCACGAAAAGCACGGGAAAAACACTACTGAACAATTATACAAGAATTTGTCACAAGCCTGCCAGGATTTGGATAAACGACTTACAGTTTTCTTTACATCAATTCTTGACGTTAACTTTTGTGGTTATACATTATTATGCACGTTCAAATGTTTTTTAAAAGACACATAGGGGGTGACTGGTTTCGACAGGGACTGCGGAGGTAAGAATAGCATATCGGGCAGATTACCTATCCCGTAAAACTTGGTGATACTAAATTGTAAATGCAGATGAAAATCTAGCACTAGCTGCATAAACATGCAACTCATTTGATAGGATGGTGCCATTGACAACCTATTGAATGCCGTTTTCAATGGCTTAGATACTGCAATGTCTATACACAGTATTGAAGCTAATAGGCTTGGTTTTGGAAAGGTTTGTGCATTGTTCTTTCTGAGACGACCAAATCACGATGTTCTAAATATGTAGAATTTCTTACAGCCAAATCTCTGGACGCGGGTTCGACTCCCGCCACCTCCACCATTCTTCGCTTGGAGCGGAGCGACGACCGAAGACTGACACACCGTAACGAAATGAAGGCGGTCTCATCGCACTTCGAGAACCTCAGTGTGACAGAATTATTTATCCTTCAATTAAAGAAAAACGGCTTCATCCCGAATAATCAGGACAAAGCCGTTAATATAGTTTTCTTTCTTAGCTTAGAATCCTAAGTCAATTGCAAGTTTATGAGTTGCACCTTCATCAAGATAATCAGCAATATAGGCATAGTCGAATCGGAAATCACCGAACAGGATAGAAGCGCCCATTGTGAAATCTTCTCCATCCAGACCAGCACGGACTGCAAATAAGTTTGCAAGCCATCCTTCAACGCCAAGATGCAGTTTGAAATCTTTTTTCTGATCGCCTTCACGTCCAAGTGGTTGAGATATTTCTGCAATGCCAATCACATCAAATGATGTAAGTTGAAGATCTGCAGACGCACCAAGTCGCAAGGTGGGAAATATTTCATCCTCATGATCAGAATCAGTATCCCATTTCATCTTTCCGCCGAAATTCATCAAGCTTGCACCAAGGCGTAACTGCTTTATCAGTCCGCTTGAGATAGGAGAAGCAACCAATGCACCGAGATCAAAGACAAAACCTGTTGCCTTGTTCTCATCAATAGACTGCATGATATACTTGGCTCCTGCACCGATGTTCAGCAAAGAAATGATCTTTCCACCTGCAGAAATACCTATAGCCATATCACTTGCACTAAAGGTGTCACCGCTTGGAGTACCACCGGGATCGCATTGAATTATATCGCCAACACCAAAGCTGTTAAAGGTAACTGCCATAGCTGCATTACGCTTACTGCCCACAATGAGCGATGCCTGGTAGTTGATTCTGTCCATACTCATGACATTGTACATTGCACCCATACGTGTGCCTTTTATCTGGCATAGACCTGCAGGATTGTAGAAAGGAGCAGATCCGTCATCGGCAATAGCGGTAAAAGCATTTCCCAGTCCGGCTGGACGAGCACCAACAGGAATTCTCAGGAACGCACCACCCTGTCCACCTGAAAGTTCTTCTTCTGCAAATGCAAAGGAGGTGAACAATCCAATTATTGCCACGAAAGAAAGTAATGTTTTGATTATTTTATATGTTCTCATTTTGTTATCTCCTTTCCTAGCGTAATATCGCTACTTTAATGATCTGTTTCTCGCCAGCTAGATTTTCAACGATGATAAAATAAACACCATTTGCAACATAGTCGCCGTATTCATTTTTACCATCCCATTTTATTGGTTCAGTGATGATGCCAATGTCCTCGCGTTCTTTTACCAATTCTCCAGTTATGTCGTATATTCTCAGCTTGGTTATAGATGAAGTAGGATTATCAAAGTTAGGATAAATTGTGCCAGGATATGTACTATAAGTATCAGGATTATATGGATTTGGACAGAAGTATGGTTCATCAGCAGGTGGTATAGTAGTTCCGAGCACCACTATAACTTGGTTGTTATCTTCATCATACTCTTCTATATCGTAATCAGCATCCGCGCGAATATAAATATGATGAGTAAGTGTATCTGGCATAGTCCAATTCAAAGAAACTGTTTCAGTATCTCCATCTCCCATTGGTCCAATAGTAAATGATCCAATTGGATTGACGATTATTGATGGGTCACCATCATAGAAACGAACAACAAACTCATCAACAGTAGCACCACCTTCAGTATGGCATTCAATTGTAGCGTCAAAAGATACAACCTCTCCTTCAGCAGGATGAAGATTTGATACTGTTACATTGCTTTCTGTTAATTCAAGATCAACATCTGATGTCCATAATGGGACATATCTTGGGGCAGTTGAGTCAGAACAAAGTCCATGTTCATCCCAGACCCTTAATCCAATAAGGCCTGAGTACAAATGATCAAATAACACATCTGTTGTTACGCCAGTTGCATCATCATATAGTCCATCGCCATTTGTATCCCATTGGTAGAGAGTAATTCCACGATCATCTGGATCATAAGATCCAGAGCCATCCAATGTAATAACATCATTAACACGACTAAAGTAAGGTCCACCAGGATCTGCAATAGGTGCATGATTTACAGTATCATTTACTATTGTAAAATGTACATCCATATCTGTTAAACTATCACTACCAGTAACAAGTAAAGTGACTTTAAAAGTATCTTCGACAGAATATTCCCATGTCACCAATTCACCAACAGCATCAGGATTATCCCAGTCTATACCATCACTTGCATCAAAGTCCCATTCCCATTGAGTAATAAATTCCTCAGGATTTTGATGATAGGAATTCTTACCTGAAAAAGCAATCGGAGTATCAGTTGGTTGAGGTAGATTAGAAGAGTTAATAACTGCTATGGGTTGTAATTGAACTACACCACGAGTTAATACTAATATTGAAGTAGGGGTTGTCCCTGCAGTCCAGGTAATAGCATAAGTTCCAGTGGGCCAGGAACCATCTGCATTTTGTCCATAAGTGGCATTATCAAGTAGGTAATCTGAAACCTCTTCATACCAGTCTCTTGGTCCTGCACCAAATGTAGTAATGTCATAGAATTCCATAGCTTTTTTTAAACCATAAAGGGAATAATAATTTCCGGATAACATTTCATAAGCATAGCCATCATATGAATCATTAAAATGAATATCCAAAAAATTCAGTGCATTTACAATTGAAGTATCAGTAATTGGAGTTCCATTATAATAATGACTCGCAATTCCTGCTGCAGTTTTAGCATTATTATCCCAATAACCGGCATAAGTATATCCAAAACCACCATCAACACTTTGACTGTACGCTAACCAGTATGCAAGTTCATTTCCAACCCACTGTGGAGTATGAATAGTTGGCATATTTTGTTCAATTGCTTTTAGAGCAAGCACGGGCCACTGGACAGCAGAATTGTCGCTATCACCGTAATTATTTGCGCTATAGGCATTATATCGCCAGCCACCACGGTAAACTCCAGCTGTGCTATCTGCTTGAGACCATGCAATACAGTTCATTGCATCTTCCATAATATCGTAATATGTCATTCCAGCAAGATCACCACTTGCAACAACACTATCCGCTTGATTGCTTGCTGCAATTGCTAAAATTGCAATCCCATTCTCATAAGCTCTTGGCCAATTGCTAAAATAGATACCAATACCATCTCCATCTGTATCCGGATCACCTGCATATTGAACACCAATGGGAACAGTGCGACCGTAAGTATTCAATATCCAATCCAAACCGAGCTGTACAGTTTCAGCATAAATATCTTCATCAGGATCGTCATTACCATGATGAGCATTCTCTTCAAATGCCAATACTGCTAATCCCGTTGAACCCATTCCATAATCATCACTAGATGAATACCACCAGCCGCTTGCGTTTTGGTTCAAATACAACCAGCGCAAACCGTCTTCGATTGCAGCATTAATCCGCTGTTGTTTATCTACAAGTGGGATTACATCAATTGTTGTTTGATCAACATCTATTAAGCCATCGTCATCAGTCACTGTTAAAGTGGCAGTTTTTATGCCACCCGTAGTATAAGTGTGTGTTACAGCAATATATCGGGCATCTGCAACAGTTCCTGTCAGAATATTGCCATCACCAAGATCCCATTCGTAGTTTCCGGCTGTGACATCACCCCAATGTACGTTACCCCAAATTGTAATTTCTCTGCCAACCCAACTATAATAATGAGGCATACAATTTACCATTGGTCCAGCTTGTTTTGATTGCATTATTTCATCCCAGTTACCTGGATCATTCGATCCAGGAGGAGGAGATGCTGTTGAATATTTTTCAAGCAACTCCTTGGCTTGGTCTATAAGATCATCTGCTAATACAGGTGATAACATTAAACCCAATGAAATAAAAATTCCAATAAATATTAAAAGAATTTGTTTTTTCATCCTGTTCTCCTTAAAATTATTAATTAATAAATTGAGAACTATTTAAGAAAGTAGTATTCAAAACTGTGCCTAATTTAGACATTTCAGTTATTCTTGTGCATTTTAAAATTTTTCATAATTATTTCGAGAATGGACACGCTGCAATACAGTTTGAACATTCACCACCATTTTCCAGCCAAAACATGTAGCACTTTTCAACATCAACGACCCAGCGTCTAACTCCTTGATTATTTGAGACACTCTTTATTTCATATGAAGGTTCTACGTCGCACGAAATTGCAGACACTTCACATGCATCAATGCATAGTTTACATTTTTTGCAAAATTCTTGTAAAGAAAAATCTACTGGCTTGTCAACTATTAGTGGAATATCAGTAAAGACTTTACAAATTCTTACCCGCGAGCCAAGTTCCGGTGTGACCAGAATACCATTCCTTCCCAGTTCGCCAAGACCAGCATCTATAGCTAGAGGAATACTTAATGCTGTATCGTTTCCTGCGGAGATCGCTTTATATCCAAGATGTCTGATAAATTGAGCAACTGAAGCTGACACAAATGCCATCTTAGAATATGAGATTCCACTTGAAGTCATCGCAGACCAGTGTGGAGAATTAAAGATATCATCATTCATTTCTATTATCATAACAATTGCATGTGAATAATCTTCTGAAATGTTTATGGGTTGTCCGTGTCTGTTATACTTGTAGAGCCATGTGCGGTTGAGTTTGCATATCCCGACTAATGATGCACCAAATTTGAGAGCGGTATCCTTCACTTCTTTTGTGAACTCGACCATATCCCCAATTTCATATTGAGATAGCTGCGGCTCGGTAAGTTTTGTGATCTCATTATCTAATTTTTGATCGGAAAATGCGTTGGAAAAATGATTGTATAATGTCCAGGATGCGAAAGTACGTGCCAGCTCAATTCGAGAGTAACCTTGCTTCTTTTCTTCAATAATTTTTTCAGAATTTAAATAATTGTATTTATGGAAAAAAGGCGCAGTATTATCATATATCACTCTAGCGAAGATATTTTGTTGCTCGTTGAACTGCTGCAGAATTTCTTCATCTATCTCGTACGTGGGTTTATCTACCTGTTTTACAGTGAGACCTTTCATCACAATTATCCTTTAAGAATTTCCTCTAGCCCAATAATGCAGTAGGTTGTAACGAGCACTTTATTATTTTCCCACCATCTCCCGTTCTCATTCTGCCACCATCCCTCTTCATTCTGAATTTTAATAAGCTGATTTGCCAGTTCCGCTCTCCAGTCATGTTCAATACCATCATCACCGACGATAATATCTACATCATAAGCAGTGAGCGCTTTTGCCATCATGAGGTAGTAATAAAAAAGTCCCTGATTTCCGAGCACAGGATTAGTCTCTACTATAAAATGATTACTTATCCAATCATATGCTGCCTGCACACGGGGATCGTTTTTATCCAGCTTTGCATAGATCATACTTTTCAATCCGGCATACGTCATATTTCCGTAGGAAGTTGAGCCACCTGCTTTGCTTATTCCGGGTTCATACATAAATCCGCCATCGTTTTGTGAATAGGATTCGGGATTATATTCCTCAAGGTTCTGGCAACGCTGCAGGAAAATGATCGCCTTATCAAAAAAGACCTTCTTTTCTTCTATATTTGTGATCTCTTTTTTATTGATCTCAAGCTCATCGGTATAGACGGGTTCACGCTCAAGCATTGCTTCCAGTGCCCATTGCAGATTGGAAAGATCTGGCCTTTCATCACCCCCATATCCAACTCCCCCATAGTATAGACTATCTGCCGAAAAACCTTCTTCCTCATCTATTTGCAAACCGAGCAGGTATTTCTCTCCCTTATCAATGATATCATAATATTGAGGATCGTTTCCCTCCTTAAGCGCCATCAAACAAATCGAAGTATTATAATTAGGCATATTATCGCCATATATTGCTCCATTTGGTTTTGCGCAACTTGCGATGAAACCGAGACCTTTTGCAACTGGCTCGAACTGGTAGCTGATGTTCGGATTACTGTTTATTATCGCAATAACCGCAAGCGCAGTGATCGCAGGATAGTATTGCCAGCTGCCATTATCTTCCTGCTGCTCCACAAGCCATTGCAGACCGATTTTAATAGAGTGCTCCATCTCGTGAGTTAATGATAGATCAACGTTTGCATTACAGAAAGATACAAAAATAAATGTTGTAAGAATTATTAAAAAAATTCGTTTCATGTATGTACTCCTCAAATTAATTTACTGCTTTTATTTTGATTGTTGCTTTTGTTCCTTTTTCGGGAACGATGTTTTTGTTTGCTTCATAAAATGTATCATCAGTAATTGTAGGAAGGGAACTATGGATAATTGCAAATGGGTCATGATACGTTCTTATAATATTTTGATCCGACTCAGCAATAAATTGGCCATTCACTATCTTTGAACCGAGGAATATCCAATATGTTTTCACCATTTCGTGATTTTCAGGAACATTCCATACTAAACGCTCGATCCGTTCCTCGTGGGTAACGCCAGAGGTGTCGGTCCACATCGCAAATACAAGGAGAGAGTCACCTTCGGGGATTGTTTCATAATTGCCAGGTTCCATGTTTTGTCCGCATTCCAAACCCAGCAAAAGAAGTGAGGTCTGGATGTATGATGGCAGAGCGTCAGTCTTCAGAATCGTTTCATGCAATCTTCCTTGGGGACCGACAAGAATGGTTTCGATTACTCCTCGATTCATATTGAATTCCGCTGGAAAGGTAATCTCTTTATTTGCAATATCAATTTTAATTTCATCAATCTTATAAGTGTTTTCATCAAGTTTCATAAGAAGCGAATCAGGCGCTTGTGCAAACATTAATGATGAGAACGTTGTTAAGAGCAATCCCACAACAAATATTTTTAAAAACTTCATACAAACCTCTTTTTAACTTCGTATTATTTTATTAATTCCGTCAAGCTTATCGATAAAATTACCGAATTACTGCGATTTTAATGACCGCTTTCTCTTTGGCTTCATTCATTACAATCATAAAATAAACACCGTTTGCTACGTATTTTCCAGATTCATTTTTTCCGTCCCAACTTACCTCTGTGGAATTCAAATTCTTATCCTCAAGAACCAACTCACCGGAAATATCATAAATTTTCACAAGTTTTATTGGTGATTCATCATGTTTAAAATTCAAATGCGCGAAACCTTCGCCGCCATTGATTTCTGCGTTGTACGGATTCGGATCAAAGTAAGATTGTGTGATTGGAGTTCTGTTTCTTACAAGAGTATGCACGTATTTTGTTGTGGTAAGATCATCATTTCCAATTGTACAATAGTTGATGAGTGTATCAGGAGTTTGAATGCCGGAAAGAATCCTCACCTCCACCCAGACTTCTTCCTGGTTTCCGCCAGCCGCTAATGATCCAACATCCCAGGTAATATGATGTTCCTGTTGATCATACACACCGCCAGTACTCACATCGTGCATTGAAACATGCTGGTCTGAAGGAAGCCAATCTGTGATAAGCACATCGTCTATTTGATAGTTCAACAAGTTTTGATACGATATAGTATATCTCATTATTTTATTTGGAGCTATCCATGTAAATACCCCATCATCCTTATGAACACCGAATGGATTGTAGCCAATATCCTGAACTGGAACACACATAGCTGAAGGCCAAACTATCTCCTCATCTTCAAGAATGTAGAGATCTTCAAGAATGTCATCAAGAACGAGGATTTTATTTATACCCGATGTGGTGCTCAATGATGCAAAGACATTTCCTGTGAGCTGGTCAACAGCTAATTTCATTACATAACTGTCCGTAGAAAGCTCATGAGAGCGTACTGTTGAGGATCTGAGATCATATTGAAGAATTTTTGAGCCATAGGAATTATTAGCGATATAGAGATATTTTCCATTGTCGACAGCAATTGAGGTGGGTTTCTGATCGACTTCAATACTACCGGAATGATGAAATTTACTCTCAGGTTCTATATCATTTATAGAATAATAATGAACATATTTTTGAGAACTATCTGCGACAAAAAGTAGTTTATTGTCCATATCGATTGCAAGATCCTGCCCGTTCACAATATTATCGAGATCAGTATAATGTGTCGATAGAGAATTAGCAATAGTAAAAGTTGTATCCTGATAATGCCAGATATAAGCATAAAGCTTGTTGGTATTTCTTTCAAGAGCTAATAGAGTATTTGCTTCATTATTGTATTTAATACTTGCAGGATTTGTGATTTCTCCAAGCTCTGCAAATCCCCAGCTGGTAAGTAATGGTGCATATACCACTTCGATAACGTTACTATTCCTAAAGGAAATAAACAAGAGTTCATTATCTGGCTCTACTGACATATCATATGCTCCGGTGCCATGATTGGGAATGTTCAGAATTTCTTGTTTCTGAATTCCTTCGAGTTGCAGATCATAAGAGAGAATAACTGTGGTTGGTGCTCCGTACATATTACCGATGGCAAACATCGACTTGGCAGAAACATTACAATTGAGAATAAAAAAACTCGTAATAAAAATCAGTACTATTTTTTTCATATTTATCACCTCGAAAAAAATTAGTTCATCTTATCGTATTTATCTTTAAATTGCTTTATACTCGTATATATTGCTTTCGCAGCTTTTTCCTGAAAATCCTTGGATAGCAGTTTTTTTTCTTCATATTTATTTGAAAGATACGCAATTTCGACGAGCATTGCAGGCATAAAAGCTCCGCGAAGCACATAGAAATTTGCCTGACGAACTCCATTGTTCTTTGTTGAGAGAGTATTTACCAGCTGCTTCTGGCACATCTCAGAAAGTTCGCTGCTCTCGTTGAGATACTCTGTTTGACGCATATCATAAAGGATGAAATCAAGATCTGTGTAACGTGATATGCTTTCCTGATCTTCAAATTTGATGACTTCATTTTCCATTGCTTCAACTGCGCGCGCCTCATGGGTTTGAGCTGTAGACAGATAATATACTTCAGAACCACTTGCTTTTGTATTATATGCTGCGTTGCAATGGATGCTCACAAAAATATCAGCTTGATTGTCATTGGCAAAATCCGTTCTATCCCCCAGGGAAACAAACCTGTCATCGTGCCGTGTTAGAAGTACTTTCACATCAAGATTTTTCTCGAGTAATTTCTTAACTTTTTTTGTAATATTAAGCACAATATCTTTTTCCTGAAGCCCAAGAATCCTCCCCACTGCACCGGGATCTTTTCCTCCATGCCCCGGATCGAGCACTATCGTTTTTATCAAATATTTCTCCATCGAAGAAAAATTAATAATAACCGATCCGTCATCCAATGTGACTTCATCGTGAAAAAATTTATCTGCGCAAAGATTCAGGAAATATTCCGGCACATAAAAGAATCCATTTATAACCTGAATATCATTGTGAAGATTGTAGCTATGCTTTCCAAAATGCACCCAGTTATTGAAAAAGGAGAACTCGCACTTCTTTTCAAAAATCACGCAATTAATAGTTTGTGATTTCTGATCAACTTTGATCGAGCCGTCAAAGATACGCTCGAGATCATACAAGTTCAGATAATTTTTTCCTTCTATCTCCACAATAGGTAGATGGTCTTTGCGGGTGGAGTTTAGATATGAGACTCCCAATTCTTTCGCCCAAAGTGAAGCGCTAAAGAAAAACAGCAAAATTATAAATAAATATTTTTTTATTATCATAATAGATTAATATGATGTCTTTTCATTTGAGCAATTTTTGTCAATTTATTATTGACACTTACTTAGCGAATACCAGAAATGTTCGTATGAAAAAATCTATATATGTCATTGATGGCTCAGCTATAATTTATCGTTCATATTTTGCGTTCAAGAATCGCCCACTCATCAACTCTAGAGGAGAAAACACAAGTGCGATCTTCGGCTTTTTAAGAACTATCATATCCTTACTTGAACGTTTTGAACCCGAATATTTTGCAATTATTTTTGATGAAAAAGAGCCCACGTTTCGCCATAAAACATACAAAGAATACAAGGCAACACGGGATAAAATGCCTGAAGATTTGGTCGAGCAACTCAAACCAATTCTCGAAATGGTAAATCTGTCACATATTGCTAAGCTCTCCAAACCAGGTTATGAAGCAGATGACATAATTGCCACTCTGACAGAGCGTTACGAAAATGAGCATGATATTGTGATTGTTTCTTCTGATAAAGATCTCTACCAGCTCGTGAATGACCGTGTAAAATTATATGAGCCCTCAAAGGACAAATTTATCGGTATAAAAGAGGTTGAGGAAAAATTTGATGTGCCACCCGAAAAAATTGTCGATCTCCTTGCTCTTGCCGGAGATTCATCAGATAATGTACCGGGAATTCCGAAAGTTGGACCGAAAACTGCGGCAAAACTCATTGCTGAATTTGGTGACCTCGAAAGCATAATAAGTCATGCAAGTGAGATAAGTTCTGAAAAAATTAAGGATAATATAGTCACATATGCTGATCAGGGCAGGCTTTCCAAAGAACTCGTCATTCTTGATAAACATGTTCCCATCGATATTTCTCTAGACACCATGAAAGTGCCCGATATTTTTACTGAATCATTGAGGGATTTCTGTGTACATTACGAAATGTATGCCTTTATGAAGCATTTTCAGGGTGAAGTTAAGCAGCCGGAAAAAAAAGAATTCTTGTATGAGATCGTTGATAATGAGAAATCCTTTTCGGCATTATTATCTCTTCTCACAGAATCAAAATTCATTGCTGTTGATCTTGAAACCGATTCTCGCAATCCCATCGATGCGCGTATCGTTGGCATCTCTTTTTGTGTCAGTGAAGATAAATCATATTACATCCCTCTAGGACATATTTTTGGAAAACAACTAAATAAAGCAAAGGTTTTAGAAGATTTAAAACAAATCTTAGAAGACTCCTCAAAACATTTTATAGGGCATAATATTAAATATGATTACATGGTTTTCCAGAATGAAGACATCGAAATATCCAACCTGTATTTCGACACGATGATTGGTTCCTATGTGCTTGCTCCCGAAGAACACCGCCACAATCTCAATGAAGTGAGCATGAAATATTTTCAGCATAAAATGATACCAATCACTGATATAATTGGGAAAGGAAAAAATCAAATCCAGTTTGGAGAAGCTGAGATAGAGAAAGCTGCAGAGTACGCTGCGGAAGATGCATACATTACTTATCTACTCTGGGAAAAACTCAAATCCCAGATCGAAAAAGTAGAACTCTCAAAGCTTTTTTATGAGATAGAAATGCCTTTGGTGAAAGCACTTGCACAAATGGAAAGAAACGGCATTTATATCGACCTTCCACTTTTCAGAGAGATATCAAAAGAACTCGAACATAAAACCGTGAAATTGAAAGATACAATCTATTTTAAAACAGGCGAACAGTTCAATGTTGATTCCCCTTCTCAACTTGCCGATGTGCTGTTCGGCAAAATGGATCTGCCAGTCATAAAAAAAACTAAAACCGGCTATTCCACTGATATTGAGGTGCTTACAAAACTCAGTAGAACATATGAAATCGCACAGGATATCATTGATTACAGGCAGTTGAAAAAATTGCAGTCCACTTATATTGATGCGTTCCCAAAATTAGTAAACCCGAGAACTCACCGAATTCACTCATCATTTAATCAAACTGTTACCGCAACAGGAAGACTTTCAAGTTCAAGTCCAAACCTGCAGAATATACCAATCCGCACTGAAATTGGCAGAGAGATGAGAAAAGGATTTATCGCTCAAAAAAATGATAACCTCATCCTGTCTGCAGACTATTCTCAAATAGAACTTCGCATTGTTGCCTTACTCTCAAAAGACGAGAAAATGATCGAGAATTTCAAGAAAGGTGGAGATATTCATTCACAAACTGCTGCAACGATCTTTGGAATTGACGAGAAAGAGGTTACTCATAACCAAAGACGACAGGCAAAAGTAATTAATTTTGGCATAATTTACGGCATGGGAGCGTTCTCATTATCCGAAGATCTGCGTATTTCACGTGGAGAAGCACAAGCATTTATTGATAATTATTTCTCCTTTTACAAAGGAGTATACAATTATCTTGAATCCACGAAAAAATTTGCCCACGATAAAGGATATGTCAAGACTATTTTCAACAGGCGCAGATATCTTCCTGGCATTAATAGCAGAAACAGAAATGTGCAATCAAATGAAGAGCGCATGGCAATTAATATGCCCATCCAGGGCACTGCAGCAGATATGATAAAAATCGCTATGAATGCACTTTATGATGAGATTTCTCATAAAACAGATGAGATCATGATGATCATCCAGGTGCATGATGAACTGGTATTTGAGATCAGGAAAGATAAAATTGATTTTTATAAAAAATTAATCAAAAAAGAAATGGAGAATGTGCTTCCGGAAGAATATACCGGCATTGTTCCCATCAAGGTAGATATCGGTTTTGGCAAAAGCTGGTATGATGCACATTGAGAAAAAAATATGAACATTAATCTGAAATACGGTGAAAGCTATAAAACATGTGAGCTTCCTGATAAGAATGTACTGGGAATTCTTGAAATGGAGCATATAGATGCAAATGAGCATCCACAGAATCTCATTCGGGAAAAGCTGGAATCCCCTATTGCCAGTCCTTCTCTTTCAAATTTAATTTGCGAGAAAAATCCTGAAAATATTGTTGTAATTGTTAGCGATATTACTCGACCTGGTCCTTTTAAGCTTATGCTGGAAACACTTCTGAAAGAATTGCTCTCATATGGAGCTCCAAACAAGAATATCCACTGCCTTATTGCAAACGGCACCCACAGAAAAATGACCGAAGCTGAGATGAGATATCATTACGGAGATTGGGCTGTTGATAACTTTTCAATTGAAAATCATGATTGCAGAGCGGATGATCTTGTAAACCTAGGAAAGATGGCTTCCGGCAATGAGCTTCTCATAAATAAAAAGGTTGCTGAAGCCGACTTCCTTATCACAATAGGCGTGATAAGTCCGCATTATTTTGCCGGTTTCAGTGGTGGAAGAAAGTCCATCCTACCAGGAATTTGCGGTTATGAAACGATTCGCCATAATCACTCAAATATCATACATAACTATGCTACTCTCGGTAAGTTAACCGACAATAAAATCCATCTTGAAATGGCTGAAGCCGCTGCAATAGTCGGCGTGGACTTCACTTTGCAAGCTGTTCTCAATCATAAGAAGAAGCTCGTTCAATGCTTTGCGGGTGCGCTCGATGACGCATTTTTTAAAGGAGTGAAATTCTTTATTGAACATAACTCTGTAAAATATTCTCAAAAAGCAGATGCGCTTATTGTATCTGTCGGCGGATATCCCAAAGATATAAATTTTTATCAATCTCAGAAAGCATTGAACAGTACATTTGAACTGGTAAAAGAAGGCGGTACTCTCATTCTTCTCGCTGAATGCCAGGAGAATATCGGACAGAAGGAGATGGAAAAACAGCTCCGAAATGCTCGGACAATTGATGATCTCTTCCTTGTTGACCAAAAGGACATTCAAATCGGTGGACATCGTGCCTTTGCTACTGGTAGACTGTTGAAGCAAGCTGACATTCTTGTGGTAAGCTCAATGGACCCGAAACTCGTCCAAGCAGTTCACTTCAGTCCAGTCGGCTCGATCGAGGAAGCTCTCGTATTTGTGAGAAAAAAAGAAGGTGAAGAGTTCTCTTGCTACATCGTGCCAAACGGTTCGATGTTTTTCCCGAATCATAAGAAAAATTAAGGAATCCTATGTACAAAGTAATTGCAAAAAAATGTTCGACTTATGACATTCCAAAGTTAAAAAAAATTATTGATACGATTTTCACTGATACCGAATTCTATCCAACATTGAAATCTCTTACAACAGTGCTCCTCAAGCCGAATCTCCTTGGTGCGTACCCGCCGGACAGAGCGATCACAACCCATCCGAACCTTGTGGCAGCAGTTATCGAAATACTACAAGACCACAAGATCAAAATATCTCTTATGGATAATCCCGGTGGTACCGTTACTGCTATGAGAGCATACCAATTATCCGGTTTTGAAAGTCTTGCAAAGCTATATGGAATTACGCTTATAAATCCATTTAAAAACGGTATTTACACGTATAAGAAGAATACAAAATACTCAGTGAGCAAAGCATTTATCGATGCTGAAGCAATCATAAACCTTGCCAAACTGAAAACCCATATGTACACACTTTTCACCGGTGCGATAAAGAATTTCTACGGCATTATTCCGGGACTGGCAAAATCCAACTTGCACCGCCTTGCACCGAATCCGACTAAATTTGCAGAATTCGTCGTAGATATTTATGAAATTATAAAAGACAAGGTTGCCTTCAACCTGATAGATGGCATTATTGGTATGGATGGAGACGGACCTTCTACAGGAGATGTGAAGAAATTTGATATTGTACTCGGTAGCAAAAATGCAATAGCTCTCGACTTTTTCGCGAGTAGGTTAATGGGATATAATCCTGAAAAAATACCTACAACACGCATAGCAGCTGCACGTGAAGGATTGGATTTTCATGATTTTCATTTCACAGGTGATTTCAAAGATGATTATATTCTTCCACATTGTAATATACAGGCAAGTAAAAGAAAAAGCAGAATCTTAAACCTGCTTTCTGTGCCCTTGAAAGGTTTCGTGAAACGCTTCTTCTGGACCATCCCCTATTTCGATCCCCAAAAATGTGTGCAGTGCAAAGCATGCGTGAAATTCTGCCCCGGTAAAGCCCTTACTCTTGAAGAAAAAGACCTTGCGCCAAAAATTGATCCGCAAAAATGTATCCTCTGTATGTGCTGTATAGAAATATGTCCCGAACATGCTGTTTCTCTTAAGAAAAGTTTCCTCGGCAAAATGCTTATCCAGGAACATGATCCATCAAAAGCGTAAAAATTTGACAATAATTTACATAAGCTGGCATTGTTACTCCTACGTTTATGGATAAATATAGTATATGTGCATCGGGAAAAAAACATGGGAGTCCAACTAAAATGGGCTTTACGAGATTGTGCAAAACAATAGCACCGCAAATCATATTTTACAAGGCATTTATGGAATTCATAAGTGCCTTTTTTGTTATCATATATTTTTACTATCCTTTAGGAGTTAGGCATGCTTAACGAGATCAAAATTTTAAAAAATCTACAGGAACTCGATGATAAGATCCTGCGAAACACGAAAGAGATCAAACGCTTACCAAAGGTTGTACAGGAGCTGGAAGAAAAGTACAGTTCCGAGCAGGAGTCTGTGAAGAACATCACTCAGCGGCTCGAGCAAAACCTTATGCAGCAGAAAAAATTGGAGCTTGACATCACATCCAATAATCAGGATATTAACAAATATGAAAATCAACTTCTCTCGGTCAAAACGAACAAGGAATACAAAGCCCTTAACGCAGAGATCACTCATCGGAAAGAGAAGAATGCTGAGATCGAAGAACAGCTCATAGAATTCATGGAAGAGGAGTCTGTTCTCAGAGAAGAGAAAAAGAAATTTGAAGAACTTTTTCAAAAAGATCAGAAAATCTTTGAAGTGGAAAAATCAAAGATAGATAAACAGGTTGCTG
>JAGHCS010000049.1 GCA_021160355.1 Candidatus Cloacimonadota bacterium | reverse complement strand
TTTCAATAACTGGGAGTACTCTTGTATGGATGAAGGAATCAAATCTGACTACATTGAGAGAAGATCATACAACTTCCAGTGGGACAATAAATGTCAGGCATTATGCCATTGAATTTGAAATTAAAACTTGCTTAAATTAAAGGGGAAATCATGATAACTTATAAAGAAATAGAAGACTTTATCATCAATGCGGGCTCTGATGATTTGCCAACATTTGGCGGAAAATATGAAGGCGGTATTCACTGCCAACAGATTCCAGATGAAATTGCATCTTATATTTTGGCAATTTTGAAATTTAAGCAAAAGATAGAATCATATCTTGAGATTGGGGTTGCTGCTGGTGGAACTACTTATCTTTTTAATCATTTTTTTAGCCTAAAAAAAATCGTCTTGATTGATGATAATAAGCATCATAAGGCAAAGTTGCGGCCCGAAGTTTTACGAGATGTTACTTATCAAGAAATCATCGGGCGGTCAGAGACTGAGAGTTCAGTCGAAACAGTTTCTAAGGTTGCGCCATTTGATTTGATAATGATCGATGGTGATCATTCGTATCCGGGTGTAAAACTTGACACTGTGCTTTATATGCCGCTGTTAAATCCGGGAGGTTTTTTGATATACCACGATTCGAATAAAGTATGGGGGGTACAACGAGTTGTTAGGGAATTAAAAAATGATAGTAGTATGGAATTTATTGATGAATATATTTCAAAGCAACATCCGAGGCCATGTGGAATTGCTCTATTTAGAAAAAAGGATCGATCTCTATGACAACCTATATCAAGATAAAATTCTCTTTTGGTGTAATGATCAATGATATTCAGCGTTTTAACACAGTGCTGAGAAAATCGAGTCTTCCTGGTAAAGTAAATTATGTAATGAACCCGGAATCAGCTACAAAGGGTTTGAATCAACTTCTTGACATAATCGAAAAAGAAAGAGCAGATGTAGCAATATTAGCGCACCAAGATATGTATTTTCGGCAGGGTTGGCTTGCTTGTGTCCGGGATCAATTATCTATTTTACCCGAATCGTGGACTATCGCAGGAATTATCGGTAAAGATATGCAGGGTCGGATATGTGGCAATATACATGATATGAGAGTTGTAGATCATATTGATACAACAAGGGTTGTTGATGATAGAACTGGTAAATTAATCCATAGCTTCCCTGAACCTGCAGCCTGTTTTGATGAATGTGTGCTTATCATCAACATGAAAAAAGGATTTCGTTTTGATGAGTCTTTAGATGGTTTTGACCTCTATGGAACATTGTGTTGTTTGCAGGCATGGGAGAAAGGCGGAACAACGTGGATCATAAATGCTTTTGCAGAACATTATTGCACTAGGTCATTTCTTTGGTGGCCAGGTGATGATTTTAAAGCACGATACAAAATGCTTTATGATAGATTCAGTGGGAAATATGGGGAAATAGATTCAACCGTGCTTGCGAGTAAGCCAGATATGGAAGGTTTTATTGCAGAAAATAAACGATTTGAGGTTTCGGCGTAAGCGGAAGAGGGTGAAATATTATTATGAAAATGGAAAAAACACTATCAGAAATCACTCGAAGAGAGTGGATAGTTTGGCAATGGTTCGAAGATACATTGATGGGTGATGAGGATAGGCGTTTTCTTGCCGACTTTAAACGAACTCCCACCGAAGCAATGGATGCAGCAGAAGAATGGGATTTCCTAAAATCAGTTAAGGAATCACCGGAAGAATCAGCGGAATAGTGAATAAAAACAATATTTTAAACCAATTACGGAGGTAATTACAATGAGTGCAATATCAGGAAAAGGTGGCAAAGTGATGTTGGGATCGGTAACGATCGCAGACATAAAGGAATGGTCTTTGAGCGGGTTTGTTATGGGAACGCTTGAAACTACGGCTTTCGGGGATACTGTCAAGACATTTATACCGGATGATTGTGGTGATCCGGGAACTATCAGTTTTTCTGGTAATTATGATCCTGCGGATGCGGATGGGCAAGCAGCGCTTGCTGTTCTGTGTGAGGCAGGTACCACTTCCACCGATCTGTATTTGTATGCAAATACATCTACGTTTTGGCGAGTAGGATCTGGTGGAAATATTATTACCACTAAAGCAAAGGCAGTTACTTTTTCACGTTGTGGGCTTGGCACAGTAGATTTTACTGGCCAAGTATCAGGTGCAGCGATGGAGCAAGTTGGCACAGGCACATAATGTAGGATTTGCCGCCGCTGTATAAAATACGGGAAGCCCTAAACGGCATAACCAGCGCACCCTCTGCACAGGAAACAGCTCTGGCCAGTGGTGCTTAACGTTAGGAGTTAATTATTATGATTATTAATTTGCAAACACAAGAGAAGGGGGTTTGGTTCCCCTTCTTTTATTCTCGGATTGATTCGTCAACGATGGATACTATTTATGATGATCCTGTTGAAGGAGCGCCAAGGATGAAAATTAGAGCCCCTGGACCTTTTTTCAGAGATCGTAACAAGAACCGGAAAAAAGAATCTCAGATGGTTCTAAATAAAAAAACACGGGCAATGGAGAAAGTTGTTAGCCCAAAAGAGCTAACCCCAGAAGAACAAAAACAAGAAAATGATGACTTCGCAGAC
>JAGHCS010000023.1 GCA_021160355.1 Candidatus Cloacimonadota bacterium | reverse complement strand
TATAGTTGATAAGCCAAATGATTGTCTGTATAATGGAGAATATGAATTGACTGCAACCGTTTTTGGAAATAACGGAGCGGTTTTCACTACCAAAGATCCACAGGTTGTGCCCAATCTATTTTTACCTGATGGTATAAATATTGGTATGGTACCTCTTATTGTCCCCCAAGCACATCTTGGCTTACCTGCTGGTTTCGAAATTGAAGTCCGTTATATGCCTTCTTATGAAATTAAAGATATGGGCAAAATCTCCTTTGTGGGTGGTGGTGTGAAATATCAAGTGAGCAAACTTATACCAATGCTTTCGACATTCCTGCCAATTTCTATTCAAGGCACCTATCAGCAATTTAAACTTGGAGATGACGTTACGATTAACAGCTCTTTTGTGAACCTCCATGCAAGCAGAGGACTTGTAATTCTTCCTCTCACTTTTTACGGTGGTATTGGATATGAAAGCACAAAGCTCAAAGCAAAATATACCTACACCGAACCCTGGTCCGGTACGGAAGTACCGATTGATTTTGACATCAATGGGGATAATGGCTTCCGATTTACTGCCGGCGCTCGTCTGAAGATATTGCTTTTGGATGTGATGGTTGATTACTCGGTTGGAAAATACCAAACGCTTAGAGCAGGTGTTGGTTTCTCGATTTAATTAATTACATACAACATTTTATCAAACCCGGAGTTTTGTACTTCGGGTTTTTTTTATTTTGCAATTCGCTTGACAATTTTATATTCTAATTGAGACTTCGTCTCAATCTTAAGAAATAAAAATAATGAATAAAAAAATAGATCAGTTTAAAAGTTTTTTAAAGAATAATAATTCGCTCTGGTCTTCAGAACGGGAGCAGATCACACGTTTTGTGCTTTCGCTTTCAGACCATTTTAGTGCGGACGATCTCTATATTCAACTCAAACAGGAAGAATATGATATCTCTCGCGCAACCGTTTACCGAACACTCGACCTGCTTGTAAAAAGTGAGCTTGTCCTGAAAACTCAACTGGAAAGCGGTGCCTATCTCTATGAACATGCCAAAAATCCAGCTCATCACGACCATTTAATATGCAACAAATGCGGAAAGATCATAGAATTTCACTCAGATGGTATCGAATCGCTCCAGGAACAGGTAGCAAAAAAGAATGAATTCCACATGACAGGTCACAGTCTCAGATTATACGGTATTTGCAAAGAATGCCAGGAAAATGAAAAGTAGAGGTTAGTAATGAACAGAATTCCACTTATAGAACTCAAAAAAGGTGAAAGTGCTATCATTGTGTCACACCACGGGGGAAGAGTATTTGAAAGACGCATGAGTTCACTAGGTTTACGTCCCCATGCAGTTATAAAAAAAATCTCCTCCCAGCTCTTTCATGGACCTGTTACCATTAAAGTAGGAAACTCGCAAGTTGCACTTGGACATGGTATGGCTCGAAGAATTTACGTAGAGAGGATCTCTAATGAATAAGATATTGTTAATCGGCAATCCAAATGTAGGCAAAAGTGTCATATTTTCGCGTCTGACCGGCGTGAATGTGATCGCATCAAATTATCCGGGTACTACAGTCGGTTTCACAAAAGGAATACTTCGTCATGCAGGCAAACGCATCGAGATCATCGATGTGCCGGGCACCTATACATTAGATCCGACTTCGCGCGCTGAAGAAGTCGCAGTGCAAATGCTCGACGATATAAAAGATGACGAACAAACAGCAATTGTAAATGTCATAGACGCCACAAATCTTGAGCGTAACCTCCACCTCACACTTCAGCTTATACACAGGAAGATCCCAATGGTCATCGTCCTGAATTTCTGGGATGAATGCAAGCATACAGGCGTTTCTATAAATGTAGAAAAACTTCAGCAGGAACTGGATGTCCCGATCTTTACTACCTGCGGTATTACCGGTGAAGGCATCAAGCATCTTGTGGATTCTTTGGAGCAGGCAAAAGTGAGCTCATTGAAATTCAAAGATGAAAACATCTGGAATGAGATCGGACACATCATAGATAATACACAGCATCTCTCACACCGGCATCATACGTTATGGGAGCGTATTGGTGATGCTTCTATAAATCCTATTGCAGGACTTCCAATCGCAGTTGTCATACTCGGATTTTCGTTTTTTATTATTCGGCTTATTGGAGAATCCATAATCAGCTACATCATGGAACCGCTTTTCAATAATTTATGGACTCCGGTTCTCATGAAACTCTCAGCCCTTCTTGGCGGCTCAGGATTCTTTCATGACATTCTGCTTGGCAAACTTGTGAACGGCACTATCGCGTATGTCGAATCTCTGGGATTGCTCTCAACTGGATTATTCGTTCCACTCGGCATGGTGCTTCCCTATATAATCTCATTCTATTTTGTGCTAAGTTTTGTTGAGGATTCCGGTTATTTACCTCGATTGGGAATACTTATTGATAAGTTCATGCACAAACTCGGCATTCATGGGCTTGCAATCATCCCGATGCTGCTTGGTGTGGGCTGTAATGTGCCCGGTGCTTTAGCAACACGAGTTCTTGAAACAAGGCGTGAGCGTTTTATTGCAGCAACACTAATGGCAATAGCAATTCCATGCATGGCGCAGATTGCAATGATATTCGGGCTTGTCGGCTCTTATGGAGTCGGTGCAATATTTATCGTATTTGGAACTCTCTTTATTGTCTGGATCGTACTTGGGCTTATTCTCAACACATTTATGAAAGGAGAGAGTCCTGAGATCTTCGTTGAAATTCCCCCATACAGATTTCCTTATATCCCAGGTTTGTTTAAGAAGGTATGGATGAGGGTTTTGTGGTTTATAAAAGAAGCTGTCCCATTTGTTATCGTTGGTGTGCTCGTTGTGAACATTCTCTATTTTTCGGGCATCATTCAATTTATTGGGAACCTTGCAGCTCCTATTGTGAAAGGTATTTTCGGCTTGCCAAAAGGGGCGGTCGGAGCGCTCATTATTGGATTTTTAAGGAAGGATGTTGCTGTAGGAATGCTCATTCCACTCGGACTCTCAAAATCACAAATGATCGTCTCTTCTGTAGTACTCACTATGTATTTTCCATGCATTGCCACCTTTGCGGTACTGCTTAAGGAACTCGGCATCAAAGACATGCTGAAATCTGCTGGGATTATGATGCTCTCGACAATTATCGTTGGTGGCATACTCAATCTGATTTTATAATCTTCAGCTATTCTCTTGACAAGCAAAAAGAGTTACCAATAAAAGTTCGTATATAAGGATATTAAAAATGAAAAAAATAATTATTCTTTTTTGGGCAGCGATATTTATTATAATGGGCTGTTCACAATCTCAAAAAAAAATATTGGTGATTTACAGCTATCATCCGGAGTATGAATGGTGTCGGCAGGAAAAGAAGGGAATCGAGGATGGTTTCAAAGCCCAGGATGTCACGATTGAGTAATTCTACCTGAACACAAAACGAAAAAGCGATAAAGCGTGGAAAAAGAAGATCACAAATGAAGCAATCGAAAAGATCGATTCTTACAAACCAAATCTTGTCATTGTTTGTGATGATAACGCTTGTCAGCTTGTGGCAACACAATTTATCGATAAAAAAATTCCCTTTGTCTTTACCGGTATAAATGGGGATCCCCATGATTACGGCATGCCAGCAAAGAATATCACAGGTGTGCTTGAAAGAAATCTTATTGATGGTACGATTGGATTGCTCCAACAGCTTGATTCGTCTGTAAAAACCGTTGCTATTATAACCGATGACGGCACAACTTCTAGGGCAGCAATACCTCGTTTTACAAAAGATAACTTTCCCGTGAACTTAACAAAAGTATATTCTACCAATGACTTTGATGAGTGGAAATCCTATGTGAAAGAACTGAACGAACAGGTCGATGCGCTGGGTATTTATATGTATTTTACACTCAAGGGAGAGGATTCGGATGAGAATATTCCGGATGGGAAAGTGCTCCAGTGGACGCTTAATAACATATCGATCCCAAGCTTTTGTTTTGAAGAATTTTCAGTAAAAGGCGGGGTACTTTGTGGAGAAACACAGTCCGGCTTTGAACAAGGAAAAGAAGCAGCATTAATGGCGGTGGAGATTCTAACAGGCACTGCTCCTGACCAGTTACCACTCCGTGTCCCCAAAATGGGAACAATGCTCATCAATAAAAAAACAGCGGATAAACTCAACATCATCATTCCCGATGATTTAAAACATAAAGCAAAAATTATAGAATAAAATAACTCTTGGAAGGTGAACAATGATTAACGTTGGAATTAACGGATTTGGAAGAATTGGACGGCTCGTGTTCCGCATTATGATGCAGCGCGATAACTTTAAGGTCGTTGCAGTTAATGATATAACAGACGCAAAAACGCTTGCCCAGCTTCTTAAATATGATAGCACTCATGGAAAATATCCCGGCACAGTCGAAGAGCAGGATGGCAATCTTATTGTAAACGGCGAAGTAATAAAGGTTTATGCTATCAAGGATCCCGCAGAACTCCCATGGAAAGAACTCGGTGTCGATGTCGCAGTCGAATCCACCGGTGTGTTCCGCAAAAGAGAGCAGATAGCAAAACATCTCGAAGCAGGCGCTAAGAAAGTATTGCTTACCGTTCCTGCAAAAGATGAGATCGATGCAACGATCGTGCTTGGTGTAAATGATTATATGCTGAAGCCGGAAGACAAGATCGTTTCAAATGCATCATGCACCACAAACTGCCTTGCGCCTGTGGTAAAAGTTCTCAATGATAATTTCAAGATCAAATATGGGCTCATGACTACTGTCCATGCCTATACAAGTGACCAAAAACTTTTGGATGCACCACACAAAGATCTGCGCAGAGCTCGTACTGCTGCAACAAATATTATTCCTACAACTACCGGAGCAGCGAAAGCGACAGGAAAAGTGATACCCGAACTGAACGGAAAGCTTGATGGTATGGCAATGCGCGTACCGGTGCAGGACGGCTCGATCGTTGATTTCCTTTGTGTCGTGGAAAAAGACACAACTGAGGAAGAGATCAACAAAGCAATGAAATACGCCGCAATGGGTGAGATGAAAGGCATCCTCGAATATTCTGAGGAACCCCTTGTTTCAACCGATATTATCGGCAATCCTCATTCAAGTATTTTTGATGCACAACTTACAAAAGTGATGGGCGGCAACTTCATAAAAGTTATTTCATGGTATGATAATGAATGGGGTTACTCGAACAGAGTGGTTGATCTTATAGAGAAAATAATGTAACCAGATTAATTGTATACAATAAAAAGGGACGATTTTTTTAGGATCGTCCCTTTATCAATTTTCTTTACCAGAGATAATACTTTAACACCAGCGATAAATTAAAATAAGGATCGGATGAATAGGAAGACTTATAAATATCCAAAATTAAACTTGAAACAAGCTTATCAAAAATGTTTTTCTTCGATCCAATTCTCACGCCATAATCTGCATTACCCCTCTCTCCGTTTGTATTAAACTCTTTACTTGCAAATAATCTAATATATGAACCCCATGTATATTTATGTTCGATATCAAATTCGGCATTAATATAAATTGAGTAACTTTCGTCATCGAGTTTACGGTTGCATCTCGTTCCAAGATTAATTTGTTTGTTTAGTCCCCATGGTAAAACATATTCAGCTTGTATGGTTACATATCCCCTTGGTTGATCTGCCAGATAAAAGAACGAGTTCATGTATCCAATCTTTACTTCCCATCCCCGTGATCTGGAAAATGTTACATATATAATACTCGTGAGTATCCTTCTCACTTTCAGCCCTTGCTCAGGTTTCTCAATCATCTCAGCAATTTCTTGATAGAATACTTCTTGCCATGTATCCCGATATTGTTTCTTATATACTGATATTTTATCAATCAAATCAGCAACTCCTAGTATTAGCTTTTCATCAAGTCTAATATCAAACTCTTGCAATAGTTGTATCGCTTTATTAACCGAAGTACACCGAATAATCCTTCCAAGACCAGCTCCAACTTCTAGTTGTAGTTCATTGCTGCACTCACCTTCATTTTGGGCTATGATATCAAATTTTCCATTACCCCAAACGTTTATCAAATCAAAATATCTTGTTGCTCCAAATCTGTTAGAATTTTTTAAACTTTTCCTATCTGTCTTATACGTCTCATTATTGTGTTCCCTTTCGACTCTATTCCATACACCGGAGATCACTCCATTATAATATACTGTACTCTTTTCTTTTTGGCAGAAAAGGTCATACACAACAGCACCACCTACATTTAACTCAGAATTTTTTCCATGTAGCACCCAATCTAATATTCTACCTGATGACAAATATGCATGAGAATACGAATATTCTGGAATTGGGAATTTATACCAGATCGAACTGTTGAGTGCAAAGCAAAAACTCGAGAATATAAATAGCAATATTATGAATAGTAAAGGAATTGTTTTTTTCATCATACCTCCTAATAATTATCTCACTTATCTGAACTTTTAAAAAGGGACGATTCCGAAAAATCGTCCCTTAGTATTATATATTTACATTTATACTACGGAAGATGGACTACAAGTCCAGCACCAACACCAATAACAGCTTCTTCGTTTTTACCTTCTGCGTCACCTGAGTAGTCACCAAGACCAAACGTATAGTCCGCACCGATGTCAATGTATACATTCTCAATAAGCGGGAAAAGATAACCGCCACCTAATGAAAGATACATTGCATTCTGTTTCACATTATCTGATTTGTAAAAATCTGGTTGACTCAAGATTTCATAACCAATACCTGCACCAACATAGAAATTGTTAATAAAGAAAGAACCACCTAAACCTATTAGAAGATCACTGTAGGTATAAGTGTCTGATTTTGAAGACTTGTAAGATGTACTTCCCCATTCCAGTAATACATCAAGCGAAATGTCTTTCATTAAGAAATAACTCACCATAGTGGTTATGCCGAATGTGGTTATTGGATCTGCATCCTTATATGGCGTATAGGATTCAAAGTCAGCGGATCCCCAGACAAGTTTTTCACCCGGATCGAATGCAAAGGCACTCGCGGTAATAAGTAAACAGACAACTAAAGCAATAATTTTTTTCATACTACTCCTTCTATAATTTGTTTTTTTTTGTTTTTTTCCTACCCAAGAAATTAACATAAACAAGCCGAAGCTTCACTACAATATCACGTTTCCAAGTTTAAATACAATATCTAATTTTTTTCTCTAAAATTATACGCTCAGTGTCAAGATATTTATAAAATTATGCTTTACCGGCAGATCCGAGCACGTTTTTATTCTTGTGCTCATACATAGCAATGAGCTCTGTTCGTGCGGGTCCAAGGTATTTTCTTGGGTCAAAGACAGAGGGATTTTTTGCCAGAAATTCGCGTATGATCGCTGTCATTGCGAGTCTTCCGTCAGAGTCGATATTTATCTTACAGACTGCGGATTTCGTTGCTTTTCTCAGCTGATCTTCAGGAACTCCTGCTGCACCCCGCATATCGCCACCATATTCATTTATGATCTTGATATATTTGGGCATCACAGATGAGGAGCCGTGAAGTACGATTGGAAATCCGGGAATTCTGTGTTCGATCTCTTCCAGTATATCAAATCGTAAAGGGGGAATTTCTTCTCCGTGTGCAACCTTGAATTTATATGCGCCATGAGAGGTGCCGATAGAAATAGCAAGAGAATCAACTCCTGTTCTGTTCACGAAATCTTCTACGTCATCCGGGTCTGTATAATGGGAAACTTCTGCAGACACATCGTCTTCGATGCCGGCAAGTACACCCAATT
>JAGHCS010000225.1 GCA_021160355.1 Candidatus Cloacimonadota bacterium | reverse complement strand
ATATAAATCCGCCATACGTTGATTTAATATGTTCTTATTTTCTTTATAATAATTTTTATTGTTTGAGATGAATTCTTTGAGGATTTGTATGTCATAGATGGCATTTCGCTGAAAATCTTGTCTGCTAAGACTCTTGCTATAAATTCTTCTTAGGAATAATTTGTTCTTAACAACTCCTCCCTTGTAATTCTGAACAAGTCTTAAAAAGAATTCAAAATCTTCATCAACAATATAATTTTCATCGAAACAGCCGATAGTCGAAAAACATTCCCTTTTTACCATTAAACCACTTAAGATTATAAAATATTCCAATAAAAAATCCAACAAAATATCACCCTCTAATAGGCGGATGTGTCTCGGGTAATTTGAGATAGGGACCAACTCTTCGTTTACATAGTAATTATCACAGTAAACAAAACCGATGTCCTTTTTATCGTAAAAAACTGAAATTTGTTCCTTCAATTTATCAGGTAACCATACATCATCAGCATCTAAAAACGCAATATAATCTCCATGGGATGCCCTGATCCCATTATTACGTGCAGAAGCAACCCCTTCATTTTCTTGATATATGTATTGTACTTTTGAATGATATCTTTCTACAGTTTTTCTAGTCTTATCTGTAGAGCCGTCGTCAACAATAATTATCTCAATATTCTCATACGTTTGAGTTAAAGCGCTTTTAATCGCTTCAGAAAGGAAGGGGCAGTTATATGTTGGTATAACTACGCTAGCAAGGGGCATTTGTGTCATTTATTTTACTTTGTGAATTATTAAAATTGTGCCATAAGATAAAGTGGGAATTTTTACATACTTAAACCAGAATCTATTAAAACAGTGTATCATTTTCTTGGTGATTTCTAGTTGTCCCTTAGTGTATAATTCAGTGAATTGACCGGGAATCTGGTTTTTTATGATACAACCATGTTCTTTAAGTTTTTTCTTAAACCAAATGATATTAGCTTCGCGTGTTAATAATTTCCCGGCAGTTGTGTTTTTCCAATACTCGATGCCAGCTATACTTTTTTGAGGGGTTCTCTTTTGAAATGTGCCCCTTATTCTTGTTAAAAATGATTGAAGAGAATGCATATTACCTTCTTCGATAATGAGCGTTCCGCCCTTTTTTAAAACCCTCGTCAGCTCTGCAATTGCTTGATCGATATCCGGAATATGCATTAATACGCCCCAGCATAATATGTACTTGAAGGATTGATTCTCGTATGGCAAAGAAGTTATATCTTCACAAGAAAATTGTATTTTGTTTTGAAAATTATGCAAACGAATGTTTAATTTTGCTTTCTTCAATATATATTTTGATATATCTACACCCAATACGTTGAATCCGTGTTTTGCAAGCCTAACGGAATGTGCTCCTGAACCACATCCTGCATCTAAGATTGTTGGGTTGCCGTCTTTGCTGAGAGTGAAGCAGATTTGATTAAACACTTCATCATAAAATAGAGCATTTTCTTTTATTCGATAGCTTTTAATCCACTCTTCGTGCAAGTCTGGCTTTTCCAGAGTTTTAGTTATATCATTTAATTCGCGGTTTTGCATTCGACACCCATAATATTATTGACAGCAAATTAATTTCAAATAAATTTTTATATAATTTTTTCCAAAGACTATTTATTTTTAAAATAAGTAACTATGGTTCTCATTGTCAATTAAAATGAATTATTTTACTTCAGGATTTTTGTAAGCGCGTTATTTTTACTCAAAAAGTATAAAATATTTGTCTTAATACATATGGAATAATTTTGTTCGATTAATTTTATTGTGAAAAAATTCCTTTACAAACTAATAGAATTTATGAAAATTATATAATATGATAAAAAATGAAAGGTACAAATAATTATGCCAGCAACTTTTACATTACCGGACGGAGATACCATATTAATACCTCAAATAAAACGCGTATCAAAAATATATGCGTATAAAATGGACATGAATCGTGGTGTCGTTAGAAGAATAGAAGATCACAAACAGCCCAAGAACGTTTCAGAACTCGTGAGTATTGAACGATATATAGATGTTATTGATAAAAGTGATATTGCGTCAGATTTTTCATATATTGGATTTGATATTGTTCTCTTCGACAATGATGTCAAGAGGGTTTTTAATGATTTCTATATCGAGCTAAAACGCATGCAGGATCAGGAAGATTTCACTTACGAACATGCGAGAGCTAAATTAAGGGATATAATCAGACATATTGTTACTGTTAAGGAAGATCTTATTCAGGCAATTGAAGACTTTTATCAAACCCACAATATAGTCAAATCATAATTTAATAATGGCTAGAAACTTACTGATCTGTATTCTGTTTATAATGATTATTTCAATGTTATTCTCAGAAACAGATATTCAAATTGTATGGGATAAAATTTATGGAGATTTTGCTTTATACAAACCCCTTAATATGGTCCCAACCCTTGATAATGGGTTCATACTTGCCGGAACTTTTACTTTAAACCATTCAAACCTAAAGGATATTTGGGTATTAAAATTCAATCATTTCGGTATGATAGAATGGGCTAATTACTATGGAGCAAAAAACTTAGATGAAAACATATACTCTATAGCTCAAACTAAAGATAAAGGATATATTATTTGTGGAGATAAAAGTCTGTCTGGAAAAACTGATAAGTCTTCATTATTGATAAAGATCGATCCTCTGGGTACTGTAGAGTGGGAGAAGGTCTACGGTGGCGGGAGACTATATTATTCTGCTTTTCCTACAAAAGACAGAGGGTATATATTATGTGGCAAGATATTTATAGACACAATTTCCCATGACAATATGCTCGTTTCGAAAGTGAATAAAAATGGAAAAGTTGAATGGGAAAAAAATATTGGAGATTCGGGAAACGATGCCGGATATTCGATTATTCAAACTTTTAGCGGGGGATATGCAGTGATTGGTGCTTTCCAGAAAAAAGAAAGAACTGATACAGATTTTTGGATCGTGATACTTACCCCAAACGGCGAAATAGAATGGCAAAGGTATCTCGGAGGAGATCATTCTGACGATGGTTACAGAATATTTCAAGCAAGAGATGCCGGTTTTGTTATTTGGGGAAGAATGGTCAATTTGAGTATTAATAAGGCGGATTCATGGTTGGTTAAATTTGACCGACAAGGGAAAATTGAATGGGATAAGTCGATAGGTGGATTTGGGGTGGATAAAGCAACGTCTATTTATCAAACAGCATTAGGAGGTTTTATTATAACTGGCTGTACTGGACTTGAAGCACCATATAATGCAAATACATGGATACTGGAACTTGATGAGCTAGGGAATAATCAATTAGATTATGAGTTTTTGTCTGAATATCCAACATCCGAGCAAAGAGTGATACAAACAAATAAAGGAGATTTTATAATTTCTGGATTGCGTGATATCGGAGAGCTTGATAGGGAATTATTTATCTTTAAGTTTATAGAGACCATAAATGAGCCGGATACCACTATTGATATCTCGTCAATTCTTCTCGAAAAAGGTAAGGAGTCAGGTGGTTCAAGGTTTATTGAGATTGAGCGAGAAAGGGAGTCATACTTCAAAGCGACAATCGAAGATCCTGAAACAGTACACCATTTTGACAGCCCAGGAATATATGAAGCCGTTCCTATGGTGAGATATTTTGCAAGTTATGGTCCGTTATTTCGATTATGGTCGAATAGATATCAGTTTAATTATGTCTTTCCGTATTTAAGAAGGCTTCAAAAAAGATACGAATATAGATTTGTGTACAAAACTAAAAATTATTGGGAGCTTCATCATAAGCAAATGGAATATATTGAAGACCTTTCTCAGGACAGGACTACGTATTCATCAGACATGAAATATCCAAGTGTTTTTAGCAGCAAAGCTTTTTTTAACACATCATTCAGGGGGGAGGTTTCGGCGGCTAAATTTCAGAGGAAAGGTCTTGCTCCACCTATCGATGCCGCTATTGGCACTGCCGCACTTATTCCAATGATCTTCTTGTGGTTAGTAATATTTATTGTTATTGTCATCAGACTATTATTAACTATGAGAAAATGATAAGGAAAACGTTTTCAGTAATTATTGCTGCAGTATTTCTCTGTGTGTTATCCTGCTCAGCGATAGAAAGTACAAAACCTCACAAGTTTATCGTCGATCCCCCAACATACCGATCACTTGCTTTTCGATGGATAATTGAAGGCGATGAAAATCTTAACTCAACTGTGCTGGTTCAGTACAGAAAAAAGGATGCAAAGGACTGGAAATTCGCACTGCCCCTGACCCGTATTGATGGAGACATGGTTGATAGAGAACACAGTCCCTTCAAAACAGGCAATCTATTTTCAGGGAGTATATTAGAACTCGAACCGGCAACTAGCTATGAGGTTCAACTCACACTTTCAGATTCAAATGGTTTGCATGAAGAAAAAACGGTCGAAGTAAGTACCAGAGTTCCTGATGATTATTTCAATCCACAAAAAGTGCTTCACCTATATCCTGAAAATTATCCGGGTGAAATCCTAAAACCTGCATATACAGATCTCCATGAAGTACTGAGTAAATTGACAGGCGGCACACTCGTTCTTATTCATCCCGGCACTTATTTTGGCACATATGAATTTTTAATCGGCGGTTCCCAAAATAAGCCGATAATTCTACGCGGATCCCCTGAAGGTGAAGCGATTTTCGACGGCAAGAATACGGATGGCAAGATCTTCGATGTTTCTGGAAAAAGCTATATCCATTTTGAAAATCTGACCATGAGAAATGCCCACACTGCAATAAAGGGAAATGACGCAGACGGGATCGTGGTGAAAAACTGTACGATCTTCGATGTTCACTACGGCATTACCTCATTTACAAAAACCCACAACTGGGTTATAGCAAATAACCACATCATGGGGCGGGTCGATGATTGGTCAAACAGGGATAGAGTTAAGAAAAAGTTTGGTACTTGTACTGGTGTTATTATCGACGGCATCGGTCACGTGGTGTGCTATAATACGGTCCATAATTTCTGGGATTGTGTGACGATCAGCAATCTCGAAGAACCCGAACCCTGGTACGAGCCGCATAATATGTGCATTGATTTTTACAACAATAATTTGTATGACGCCGCAGATGACTGCATTGAGACCGATTTCAGCTACTATAATGTGCGTGTCTGGAATAACAAGATCACTAATTCTCATGTGGGGATCAGTACACAGCCGGTATATGGCGGACCTGTGTATATTTTCAGAAATGCTGTGTATAATGTAAAAATTCCGCTGAAACTACATAATTGGCCCTCTGGACTGCTTATATTCAACAATACGTTTGTGGGCTCCGAGCGCGCATTCTGGTCTGATCCTATCTGGCAAAATGCGAAGATAATGAATAATCTTTTCCTTGGAGCAAGTTCATACTCAGTTGCAACCGGATCTCCTGACGAAAGATCTGTTCTCGATTATAACGGGTACTTCAAGATTCCCGGGCAGGAGAAAGTTTTTAAATGGAGTACTGACAATAGGAAAACCTGGTTCCGCATGTCAGATCTCAGTGAATTCTATGATAAAACCGGGCAGGAAGCTCATGGCTCCATGGTTGATTTCAGTATTTTTAATAATGTGAAGATGCCGGTTGAGGGCACAACATACGATCCCTCAACGATCGACCTGAGTTTGTCAGGAAAAAGCAACGCGATCAATGCAGGAACATACATTCCTAATATTACAGATCATTATTCGGGCTCAGCCCCGGATCTTGGTTTTCTTGAATACGGAGCAGATCCTCCTCATTATGGACAGTTTGAATATTTTGTTTACTAATGAAAATGGTTAAGCGATCTATGAAAATTCAATTGTTGCTAAGTTTGATATTATTATTACACTGCAATGTAATTTGTGCTGAATCCCAGGATTCTACACATGCTTCCCCAGTTTTTTTGCCAGTAGATCTTGGGCGATACAGTTCGTTGATCGATCCTCAGACTATTAACATGCAGGCAGAATATGATTCAATAACAACAATTCTACAGAATAAATATCCCTGGCTTGATGAGGAACCTCCGGCGTTTGACTTCGATCATTATATGCTTGTTGGAGATGAGAGCTGGGCAGATGGTTCCGCTTCATTCTCCTATCAGGTACTGAAAGATACACTTGCCCAGTCAATTGAAGTGCATATTATCGAGCATTATGGCGGAGGGCGGGGAATGAATGTGTTCAATCACTGGTTGCTCATTCCAAAAATTCCTGAGGGTTATTCGGTAAAATTCATACATACTGAAGGTGAACCAAGACATAAATATGAAAATTAAGGTCTGTCCAATCTGTGGAAAGGAATTCCCGTGCTATGCAGATGATGACGGAAGAACATGCTGGTGCGAATCGTTTCTTGAGGTTATAATCGAGGAAGGCTCGGACTGCATATGTCCCGACTGTCTGGCTAAAAAGGCACTCGACAGTTCTAATTCTCAATAAACAATTTCAGGAGTTTCATGAAAACAATAGTAATATACTATTCTCTTGATGGGAATACGAAATATCTCGCAGAGAGCATTGCAGAATGTGTTGGTGCAGATGTTTTACGCCTGATGCCAATCAAAGATATTAAGAACAATAAAATGAAATATTTTTTTGGTGGTAAACAAGCAACCATGCGGGCAAAGCCCGAATTGAAGCCCTTTAATCTGGAACCTGAAGCGTACGACATGATAATTATCGGCACGCCGGTATGGGCTTTTACGATGACTCCTGCAGTTCGATCGTTCCTCAACAAAGTTAAATTGAAAGATAAAAAAATCGGTTTATTAATTTGCCATCGCGGCGGTATTGGGAAAACAATAACGCATATGAAAGAGCTTCTTGAAGGCAATGAAATACTTGGCATAATGAATTTTCAAGAACCCATAAAAGGCGAGCAGGATAAGAATGAACAAATTTGCTCTTGGGTACAAAGTCTTATCGAAAAGGCAGAGCTTAATTTTTCCGAATGAACGATATTCTCTTTGATAAGAACTTCGGGAAATGGTTCATCAATGATGTGCTTCGGGCAATCAGAAAATATGAACTTATTAACGAGAATGAAAAAATAGCAGTTGCCTTATCCGGTGGTAAGGACAGTACAACACTTCTATATATCCTTGCATATTTAAAGAAATTTTCGAATTTGTCATTCTCTCTATCGGCAGCTCATATCAAAATTGCCGACTACAACACTTCCAAGCTTCGGGATTTTTGCAGGGATTTGAATGTATCCTATTATGAAGAAAAACTTAATTCAGACATAGAAAATACAATTGAAAACTGCTATATCTGTTCCCGCTTGAAAAGGGGCGCCCTATCTTCATTATTATCAAAATACGAAATCTTCAAAGTGGCGTATGGACACCACGCAACGGATATTGCAGAGACATTTCTGATGAATATCGTTGAAAACAAAAAACTTGCTGCCCTAACCCCCAAAGTAGAAATCTCAGAAAGCCCGATGATGATCATCCGCCCAATGATATATCTCGAAGAAGATAAAATTTCCCAAATTCATTCACATCTCAATTTACCATATTTTGATATGCCATGTCCATACAAAGCAAAGACTAAGCGTGATAAATATAAAGGGATAATTCAGAACATGAATCGAGCACAACCAAATTTGAATTTCTCGAAGAAAATAATAGAAACTTTGGAAAAAAGCGATCTCAAAGATTGGTCAGAATAATTTACCTTTCTGATTATGCCAAAATATTTTTTTACATCTTTTTAATAAATTACGTCTCTAGGCAAAACGGAATATATAATATCGGAGATACAATGAAAAAAACTTTATTTCTTATCCTATTTATTTTATTTGCGAGTACCACCTTATTTTCTCAATCAATAGTTGATAGCTTTGAAGCACGACTAATTAATTCAAAAGAAGGTGAGAGGGTTGAAATCCTATCACGATTAGTTTTCGAATATCGAGATAGTAATCCACCAAAAGCTGTTGAATATGGCGAGGAAGCTTTGGGGCTATTAGGTGATTTCAAAGAGGAACGAATGAAGGGGGCAGTTTTTAACAATTTAGCCTGGGCATATTATAATCTTAGCGAATTCCAAATTGCATTAGATCATGCAAATAGTTCTTTAGAAATTGCACAGGAAATAAATGATTTAAGGCTGAAATCCGCCACACTAAATAATATTGGTGCTATTTACTACAAACAAAATGATTTCGTGAAAGCTTTAGAACAATATCTTCTCGCTTTAGAAATTCAAGAAGAATTGCATGATAGTTTTAATATGGCAAGTTCATATAATAATATTGGGCTGATATTTTTCTCTACTAAAGATTATAATAAAAGCTTGGAATACCTGTCAAAAGCTTTAGAGATCTATGAAGAACTGAATGCCAATATTAATATTGCTTATACTACATTAAATATAGCAGGTACTTATTCAAATCTGGATAATTCTGAAAAGGCTTTAGACTATTGTTTATCTTCCTTAAAGTATAGTGAAGAAATCGGGAACGAGCGGCTATCGGGAATAATTCTAACTAATATAGCGATCATGTATTATGATGATTTTGATAATAAGAATGAGGCTTTAGAATATTTTAACAAAGCATTAATTATTGCCCAAAAATATAATGATAAAAGAAATACTGCGATATCATTACATAACATCGGTTCCATCCATAAAGATTTGGGATTGTATGAAGTTGCGCTGAAAGAAGAAAGGGAAGCGCTAAAATTCGCTCAAGAAATTAATGATTATTCACAAATTGCAGAAATTATAGGAGAAATTTCATCTATTTATGCTAAGATGAATAACTTCCAAAATGCTTATGAATATCATGTTAAATTCAAAGCGTTGAACGATTCGATTTTTAATATTGAAAGTGACGAGAAGATAACTGAAATGGAAACCAAATACGAAACCGAAAAGAAGGAACAGCAGATCGCACTTTTGGAAAAGGACAAAACCATTTCAGGAATGAAGCCGAAGCGTCAACGATCCCTTTTGCTATATTTGACCGGCGGGATAGTGATGATATTTCTTTTTGTGCTTATTCTATCGAATCTCTACAGGCAGAAGGTAAAAACTGCTGCTGCCCTTGCAGTAGCAAATGGGAAATTAGAGGAGCTCTCCCGAACCGATCCGCTCACAAAACTCTGGAACCGCAGATATCTGCATGAGATCATAGAACTTGAGAGGGTCAGAATAAAAAGAGCATTCGAGCCATTTTCCTTCATTCTTATGGATATCGACCATTTTAAAAATGTTAATGATACACACGGGCATGAATGTGGAGATTACGTTCTTGCAACCATGGCAGTCATACTTAGATCTGCTGTAAGAAAACAGGATTTGGTTGGACGCTGGGGTGGTGAAGAATTTCTTCTATTTCTGCCGAAAACCTCACTGAAAGGTGCTATAACTATTGCCGAATCTGTAAGAAAGAAGATCGAAGATTATCCATTTACATATTCATCAAAAAAGATACCTGTAACCGCAACATTTGGAGTGAGCCAATACGACGAGTCTCTCTCTGTTGATGAGTGTATTAAACTTTCTGATGATGCACTGTACGAAGGTAAAGAGAGCGGAAGGAACCGTGTCGTGACTGTTCAGGAAGTAGGATAATTAAGTAGGATAATGAATGATAATTTTTTATATAGGAATGCAATTCGTGCTCATTCCAAAATGTTGTTCTTTTGAATCTTGTCCTGATTTATTGACAGGATTATCATATATTTAGTGTATGTACTAATGGCAATGTGAAAAAAAATGAATTAATGGAAGTAGGCATGTGTAAAATTAAACAAATTTTCTCTGACCAAAAATTAATAGTAAAAATACAAAGTAGATTACCATATCTCTTTCAATTAGCAGAACTTGAAAGTATGAGGGGTGGTAAGATTGGCATGGAAGTTGGCTCAGTAAGAGAAAAAATAATTGTTGCACTCCTAATTTATAAATTTGGAGAGAGTAATGTAAAAACAGAATTTCCAATTACTGAACCAGAGGTTGATGTCGAAGTGAAAGAAGAGAGGTATTCAATCAAGACAATCACTAAGAAAAAACTTGGTGGTGGTGTAAAATTAATATGGACGGTGGATGCAGAAAAGGCAGAGGAATTTCGTGAACATTATTGTCCAAATTGTGGAATGTTTTTTGTCCATATTAATTGGTCAAATGGTGGAGGATTATACTTTTTTTCTCAAGAAATTCAGGAGGAAGTATTAAGTAAATTAGGACGAGAATCATACCTTAAATTGCCCCAAAAGGGTACAAACCCAAGGGGAGTAGAGATGACAAGCAAGGCACTTAAATTGTTATGTGACCATTCAAATAAACTTTTCATCCCGATTAATTGGAAGAAAACTAAGATTGAATATGATCCATTCAAAAGATGGGTAGATTATTGGAAAGAATAGTGAATTTGTCATGAATCGCAAAGGAACAACAACTAGCTCTTTTGGAACGAATGGAAGAATCAATCACGATTCGAGCAAATTTTATAATTCTAAACTTTATAAAGAGCTGAGAAGCAATGTAGGTATTAGCAAAGAGATTAACAAATTTCCAGATGAATTGTTAAATACAATTATCTTAAAATCGGCAGAGGATATGTCGATAATTCCTAGAAATTCCTTACATTTAATGATAACCTCACCACCATACAATGTTTCAAAAGAATATGATAAAGATCTATCATTAGACGAGTACCTTGAAATGTTAAAAAAAGTTTTTGAGGAAACATTTAGAGTTCTTGTGAATGGCGGTCGTGCATGCATCAATGTTGCTAATCTTGGCAGAAAACCATACATTCCTTTGTCAGATTATATTTCAAGAATGATGATTAATATTGGATTTAACATGCGAGGAGAAATAATTTGGAATAAGGCATCTAGTGCGAGTCCTTCAACTGCTTGGGGAAGTTGGATGTCAGCATCGAATCCAATTTTACGCGATATACATGAATATATTTTGATTTTTTCCAAAGGTGAATATAAAAGGGATAGAAAAAGAAAAGAAAAAGAGTTAAAACAAAATTCAATTACAAAAGATAATTTTATGGAATGGACAAAATCAATTTGGACTTTCAATGCTGAATCGGCTCGTCGAGTTGGTCATCCTGCTCCATTTCCAATTGATTTACCATATAGATTGATTCAATTATACTCCTTTGAAACAGACATAATAATTGATCCATTTATTGGTAGTGGGACAACTGCTATCGCAGCTCTTAAAAGTAAAAGAAATTTTGTTGGTTTTGAGATAAGTGAGGAATATGTTAAAATTGCTGAGAATAGAATCATGCCGTATAGGAATATGCTAAAATTATAAATAAAAATTTCAACAAATCAACTAAAGAATTAGTAGATTGTAACTATTTCGTCCCAATAAAAAAAGCGAACTTGCCGGAGCATAGCTATAGGTATCTATCCATTACAGCACTTAATCAACTTTTTCTTTGAATGCGAAGAAATCAGGAATATCTTTGTATTGATCAAGAGCTTTTCCAACTGAAATCTCTTTTAAGTGTAACTCTAATTTTTCTAAATCCATATGCCCGTTTCAGGGAGGACATTATGAACAGTCAATAATAATTTATTAGACAAGAAGCTGATGATTTCTGAAGCATTGCATTTCAGAAAGAGTATATTTATGCCATTATTTCAAATCTTACTTATTGCGGTCGGTCTTGCGATGGATGCTTTTGCAGTATCCCTTGCCAGCGGATTTTCTCTCAAGAGCTCATATCTTTTCTGGAGCTGTATCATTGCACTCTTTTTCGGTGGATTTCAGGCGCTCATGCCTGTGCTCGGATGGTTCGGTGGTTCGTTATTTCAGTCACATATTGAGAGCTTCGACCACTGGATCGCCTTTGGGCTGCTGCTTATCATTGGGTGTAGAATGATATATGAAGCTTTTTCCTCTCATTCTGAAAAAAAAATTATTCGTCCGACGAATTTGGTTGTATTGTTTGGACTCGCCATTGCCACCAGCATCGATGCGCTCGCAGTTGGCTTAAGTTTTTCATTGCTTGATACCCAGATCTTTCTACCCGCACTTTTGATCGGTGTAGTGACATTTATTATTTCGTTCTACGGAGTAATGTTGGGAAAATCTCTGGGAGTAAAATGGGGAGAAAGAGCCCACGTTTTTGGAGGAATTGTGTTGATACTTATCGGAATTAAGATACTTTTCGAGCACCTTGCATAAAAAATAGTTGACAGGATTGTTGGCGTGTTGGCAAATCTACCAACAGCGAAAGAAGGTGCTATGATTACCTATAAAGAAGCAGAGATTCGAAGCGAGGTCATCAGGGCTATGGCGCATCCTGTCCGCCTGATCGTTATCGAATTATTAAAGGATGGAGATCGGTCTTTCTCAGAATTAATGGAATATTTTGATATCGACAAATCGACTCTTTCTAAACATATCAGTATCCTTAAGACAGCAGGTATTGTGACTTCACAGAAGAAAGGTCCGGAGTCGATCTTCCATCTTCAGGTTCCCTGTATCACTCAATTTTTCGGTTGCATTACTGCGGTTATTGAAGAAAAGGTTAAGCAACAGCAATGCTGCATTAGATGATTTAATGACACATTTTGCGAATACAACAAATTAAACATACTTATAATAGAGGTTAAGTTATGGAATGGAAAAATGAATGGAAGAAATTGCTTCTGATGATAGCAGTGTTTCTCGGCTCTTTCTTTCTGCCAGCAAATTCACCAAGATTACAAAATGCCATCATGGAATCACTGCACATGTTAAAAGAATATGCGCAGCGTCATGTGATTTTTTGTCTTTTGCCGGCTTTTTTCATAGCCGGAGCAATCAGTGTCTTTATCAGTCAGGCATCTGTAATTAAGTATCTGGGTGCTAGAGCAAAGAAAGTTACGGCTTATGCAGT
>JAGHCS010000145.1 GCA_021160355.1 Candidatus Cloacimonadota bacterium | reverse complement strand
TAGAACTCATAATTAATAATGCCGATATGGGTTCCGATCAATTTCAACTTTGCTGGTTTTTTGAAGGAGTTACCTATCATATTAATTGATAAATAGCATTACATCGATGACACTTTTTAGTAGTTCTAGTATTAGCATAACATCGATTACAAACTTCCCCATGGGGAAGTTCACGATGTTTAGTTAAAAATTATTCGCACAACATCGTGAACAGTTAATTAATACAGAATAAATTGAAATTCTGTAACATATTTTTGATCTTTGAATATTATTAACCGATGCTCAGCAGTAATGATAGTCCCTTTAACATATTCATACTTTGTTTCTTCAGGAAGTAAAAATGACAGGCCGAATATGTTAAATTTTAAGTCACTTCTAATGAATCGTATAACATGAATTTCACCGTTTTCAAGTGGCATAGATTCTGGCGTAAAGTTATGATCATTATCTAAACAGAAAAGCGGATAACTTAAATATTTCATGCGTTGTTTAGGGGTCATTCCTTTCTGAGTGCTATAATGATGAGTCTGGTTGTGAACTTCACAAAATCGATTTGCCGCTATTTGGAGTTCTGCAATGTTTTTATATTTTGCAAAATTTAAAATAGCAGTTTGCATTGTATGGTTGAAATGCTCAACAATACCATTTCTCCATGGTTCTTTTATAGGGATAAATATAGGTGTAACACTGTGCTGTAAACAAAGACGAATCACTTTACCAACTGCGTTTGGTTTATTCAGACTACCCCAGAATGAGAGGTAATTATCCATCTGTAAAAAGTCAGGAATACCTGCTGTTTTCCAAAAACGCACTAAACTTTTGCAAGCAGATTCGGATCTTTGATTATCCAAAACTGATATCTGTGAGTAATGAGTGTCACAACAAATTATATTATGGAAGTAGAAACGGGCTTTACTAAACAGGTAACGAGGACCAACAAAATCCATCTGTTGGCACAATTCATAATTGTAAGTATATTTTTTGCCTTTGGAGATATAAGCAACCCTTCGTTTATTATGTGTAAGCCTATGACTCTTCAATATCCGAGCTATTGTCCAAATAGGTGGCGGATTAATATCCTTCTGTAATAAGGCATAATAGATTGCCTGTGGTCCATATTGAAGATAAGGTTCTGATATTAATCGCTTTCTTGTTTCTAAAATAAGTTGTTCCATTTCAGAGCTAATTCTCTTCTGTCTTGTCTTTGGTGCTCGTGATTCTTCTTTGTACCAATTTTGGTCTTTGGTTTTGTATCTGTTTAACCATTTATAAAACCAATTTCTTGAGCAACCCAAAACTGAACATATATCAGTTATTTTCCAATTATTCTTGTGAAGCTCAATAGCTTTAATTCTTAATTGTTCCTTTGCTAAATAATCTTCTTTCATTGTTAATCCTCCAGTTAATAATTTCAGAGGATATTGAATGAAAGAATTCTATTTCAACTAAAAAATGTGCACGATGTTTGCAAATTGCCTATCACTAAAGTGTAATCGATGTTATGCTAATTTCATGTGCACGATGTTATGCTAATTGTCAATTAATGATTTAATTCTAAAAAAGGAAACACTTATAAGCCAGTAACTTTAGCTGCTGGATTCCCGATTCAGTCTCCATTTCATTACGACACGTTCACTCATTCCCAAATTGTATTTGGGAATGCAATAATTCATACTGAGCATTAATAACATCACACTGTCTCATCTTTATTAAAAAATACTGGATTCCCGATCAGGTCGGGAATGACATGCGAAATTTATGAGATAGGCATCTCGTAGATTCGATATTTTTTATAGAGCTTTCCGCCAACCTTTTCATCAAATTGATTTATAAGATCGTTGTCTTCGAGATTCCATGAAAGCTCGCACCACTTGTAACCACGCTTCAATCCAGCTTGCATAGTTTCGTGATAAAGAAGTGCCGGCAGTCCGAATCGGCGGTATTTCTGTTTGAATCCGAACACTATCGCACGTGTGCCCACGATCTTTCGTTTGTATAGTAAAAATCTAATAATACCCATCAGTCCTAATTTGCCATTCAATTTCTTGAAAACTAGATTGTAATCGGGCAGTGTGATAGCAACACCAGCCGGATCATCTTTGTAAAAGGCAAACCATATAAGATGCGGGTCAGCGACTTTTTTGAGCTCATCAACCATAAGGTCGAACTCTTTGTCTGTCATTGGAGAAAAACCCCAATTTTTTTGCCAGCTTTCATTATATAGTTCTTTGATGAGATGTGCTTCCTCTTTAATACGTTTCATATCAACATGCCTTGTTGAGATATTCGGATTTTTTTTCAGGCGATCAACTGCAATTTGAATTTGGGAAGATGGAGCAGTTTTATGAGATTTGTAAAAAGCGTAGAGGTCTTTGGCTTTTTTCATACCGTATTTTTCTGTTAGAGTAAGATAATATGGCGGATTGTAGGACATCATCATGACTGGCGGAGAGTCATATCCTTCCAGCAAGAAGGCGCATTCGTCATTTTGAGAAGGACTGAGCGGACCACGCATTTTATCAGCGCCGTGCTCTTTCAGCCAGGTATATGTCGCATCAAGCAGTGCTTTGGCAACTTCGAAGTCGTCGATTGACTCAAAGAAACCGAAAGCGCCCATGTGTTCGTCCCAGAGTTGATTATAATTATCATCGATAATCGCTGCGATCCTTCCCACGACAACACCATCCTTTTCCGCTAGAAATACTTCGCGAATTGCGTGTTCCCAGAAAGGGTGTTTCGTTGTATTGAGTTTAAAAAACACTTCTTTTTTAAGTGGCGGAACCCAATTCTTATCTTCCTTATATAACTTGAATGGAAGATCAATAAATTGTTTCCAGTCTTTTTTTGTTTTGACTTTTTTTATTGTGATCATGTTAGTTTCCTTCTGGTTCGATAGCTATCAACACACCATACAGGTCTTCGTGTACGAGCACTGGAATAAAAATGATTCTCCCTTCACCTCCCTCAAATAGAGGTGCATGAATGATATTCTCCTGCTTCGAATTAATGACCTGATCAAGTGTAGCGTCAAAGTATTTGTTTAGTTTTTGAGAATTGCAATATCCAATTATGGAATTGCACGGAGGCCATCCGCTTATGATAGTTCCAGTAGTGTCAGCCAGTTGAACGGAATATACTTCCGGATTCTGGTCATACATATATTTCAGAAGTTTTTCGATATCTTTGGGTTGTTCCTCGATAATGGGGTCAATGAGTGTGTCTTGAATCGCATAACTGCGGAGTGTAGAAAGCAGATATACATCTTCTGACCGCTTTTTTATACTTCTGTTTAAATTACGGACAAGTGTAACATAAAAGGTCTCATCATAAGATTGGATTGTGTTCCAGGTATAGATTTTTCTCAGATTTCTTGATTTTTCTTCGATGTTAGTTTTGAAATAATCTCTGGCATTTTCCGTCATCATATTAAAGAGATTTTTCAATGCCGGATCGTAATCATCTGAATCGATTTTTGTAAGGAAATCTTTTCCAATCCTCATTGGGTCAGAATCATACACAACGTCCTGTTGGTCATTTATAACGATAAGCGAATAGGGATAAGGTACTATGTGTTCCCGTTCAATTTTTGAAAAGAGCACAGCAGTATTAACCAAAACAATCAGAATATCACGATCAACTTGATTATTTGTGATGAATGGTATAGTGATGCAGATATAGAC
>JAGHCS010000167.1 GCA_021160355.1 Candidatus Cloacimonadota bacterium | reverse complement strand
CGAGTGTATGGGAAGTCCAGCGTGACGATCTTTTTGAAAGAAAGCTCTGCCTGTTTAAGACTTACAATATCATCATAGGTGAATGAGAGTAATGAAAAGAACAGCAAAGCGCCAAGTGCGATGAGTATAAAGCCGAGTATTAGCTTAGATTTTGGTTTCTTTTCCGTATCTTTGTTTTTCATAATTTTTTAATTGTGGCGAATGCAAATGATATCGCCATCCTGAACTTTATATTCTTTTCCTTCAAGATGAAATTTCCCTGACGATTTTAATGCTTTTTCCGATCCGCATTCTTTGAAGTCGTCATAGGTAAAACGCTCTGCACGGATAAAACCGTGTGCGAGATCGGTGTGGACTTCAGCTGCAGCATCAAGCGCAGTTGCACCTTTTCTCAATGTCCATGCGCGTACTTCATCACTGCCGATAGTGAAGAAACTGATTAAACCCAACGTGTCATAAGAGATTCTTGTCAATTTATTTACTGCTGATTCCAGAATGTTGTATTCCTCCATGAACTCCTTTGCTTCATCCTCATCGAGCTGCTGAAGTTCCATTTCAAATTTTCCTGCAATTTCAACAATTTTGTATTTTTCAGATAGTTTGTCTTTGAGCTCTTGATTCTTCCCAAAATTATCCTCATCTACATTGAGAATTATGAACATTGGTTTGAGTGTGAGAAATTGGAAGCCGCGGAGGATCTTTTCTTCATAAGCTGAGAATTCGATTGTTTTGAGCATTTTATTTTCGCTCAAACAATCATAACATTTTTGAAAGAGGTGCAGCTCCTTTTCGGTGTCAGGATTTTTGCCGCCTTTTGAATATTGTTTGCTGAGGGTATCGACTTTTTTCTCACATATTGCAAGGTCAGAAAAGAGGAATTCGGTCTCCAGTGTGTCAATATCCTGTTCAGGTTGAGCGGGGGAGCCGGGTATATCGTACCCGCGGATGACCAAGCCGAGAGCATTCACCATGCGGATGATGCTGAGCAGTTCGCCGGAAAAGATCTCTTTTCTTATCTCATCGTGATGTATGCCCACGAAATCCATATATTCAATCGTAGCGAATATCTTTTTGTGAGGATTGTATATTCCTGCAAGATAATCGATGCGTTCATCAGCTACTTCGACGATCGCAAGGTTTGGTTTTGTAGCTCCGGAATAGTAATCCGAAGTATCTGCTTCACTGCCTGTTACTGCATTGAAGATAGTGGTTTTTCCACTTTTGGGAAGACCAACCAATCCGATTTTTATCATGGCATAACTTTCCTAAAGTAGTATATATTCGTCAATTATTATTGAAAATCGATTTACTGTAATTTTGATCAATATCCTATAATGTAATAGCCATATGCATATTTCTTGACGTACAATGAGATAGAATGTTGATTATATGTGAAATTTTCAGGAGGTACAACGTGCTGAAGAATAAATACATTAAGACACTCGAAGTATTAACATATTTTCTGGTAATTCTGACTTTTATAGTCTCGCTCTACAGCATTCTTAATATGCGTATCTATCGCACCTTCGTTCCTGATACATTATTCCCGGGAACACTCGGCCAGGATGTTGTTTCTTTGGTGGTTTCCATATTGCTTCTTATCGTACTTATGAAACTCCGAAATTCGTCAGAAAAGATCTATCTTGTGTGGATCGCGCTCATCGGGTACCTGCTTTATGCGTACGGAATATATGCTTTTGACAGAGTGTACACGACGTTCTTCCTGTGCTATGTCGCGATCTTTGGTTTATCTTTGTTCAGTTTGATTATATTCTTCAGTTCGATCGATCTGGATTATTTTATTGAGATACGTACCGAGCATATTCCGAGAAGGTCAATTGCAGTATTCCTTTTTCTGTTAGGAATTTTATTCACTTTTACGTGGCTTAAAATTATCATTCCTTCAATGATCGAGAAAATACAACCTGTGGTAAATTCAATATTTGTTTTCGATTTGTCTTTTTTCATTCCACTGCTTATTCTTACAGGGATCAAGCTGTTCCAGAATAAAAAATTGGGTTATCTCCTATCTGGCATTCTTCTTATGAAAATGGGATTTCTGGGTTTTTCCGTCTTACTCGGTTCGCTGATCTCTCCGTATTTTAGATTGCCTTTTTCTATACTGGAGAGCGTGCTCTATGCAATACTGGGCATAGGAAGTTTTATCTTTGCGATTATTTACATTAATGCTTTACGCTCGGATTGGGATCTGGAGAGCAAGGATTGAAATGTTCAAAAATGCAGTTAATATTTCGAAGGAAAATTTGACAGCAAATAAAAAATTTTTGAATATTACCGTATTGTTTTTGGAATTTACTGTTGTAGCTCTATTAAATTTTGGTATGGTTTTAAAAGTATGGAAAGAAAAAAACTAATTCACAACAAAACTATGAAAGGTGGGTAAAATGAAAAGGATTTTAACTATTACTCTACTATTTATAATTTCATCTCTCTTGCTGTCATGTGTTAAAAGTAAATATGTAAATTTTGATTTTCATCCTAGTGTTCCTTATATATCTAGGATAGAAATGATTCAAACCAAAGTTTTTATTAATGAAATTGTTGAAGAAAATATGGATATTGGCTTAATTGCTGGTTTTAATGAAACTGGAGAAAAGTTTATTATCTTATCTGAGATTATTAAAGGCGGTTTTCCTAAAAAACCAATTGAGGAATTTAGTCTCAATGTATCGAGTTTAATAAAATTGGATAAACTTGAAAAATTAATTCAAATTGTTGAAGCTTCAATTGAATGTTGGGATAAAGAACAAGATAAATCAGAAAATATTTTCTATAAAT
>JAGHCS010000028.1 GCA_021160355.1 Candidatus Cloacimonadota bacterium | reverse complement strand
GTATAATTATCATATATTAGATTATTCTCGACTATCGGGCTTGAAAAATAGATACAAATACCACCTCCACCACCACTTGCATCTTCAAGAGCACCATTATTGAATATGATATTATTTCTTATAATCGGCTGAGCATTTGTGTCGTCATTATGATAACAGCAAATACCTCCACCCATTGCTAGATCATCAGCACTTGCAAGATTATTATCTATGGTATTATTTTGTACAATAGCTTCACAGTTTTTATACAAAAGGATACCACCACCCGGCCCCTTAATGTGATTATAACCAGACTCACAATTGGTTATGCGGTTATACTGGATTATCGGAGAGGCATCATTACACTTAATACCGCCACCCCAAGTTCCTTTTGCATTTTGTATGGTAAATCCTTCAATAATATCAGCATGAGTCTGATGTGTTTCATTGAATAAGAAACCTCTTCCATCATTCTCACAATCAATGATGCAATATTCGTAGCCATTCTCTGATTTAATTACTAAGTGTTTAACATAACCATCCCAAGAAAGATTTTTATTATTAGCTCCAGTATAAATTCCATTCGCAACTAAAACCGTATCTCCATTGATTGCAGCATTTATCCCTTCTTGAATTGTAGTATAATCTCCACCACCATTACAGTTAACAAAGATTGTGTTTGCGCAAACTAATTGTGCTCCCCCCAAAAAAAATGCTATTACAATCATAAGACTCATCGTTTTTTTCATCTCTTACCTCCCTATTTGATAAGAACGATTATATGACAATTCATATTAACAAAATTTAAATTATTTTTGTCAAATATAAATAAAATTTACATTTCAAATTTATTGACAATTATTTGTTTTTTCAATCGTATACTACTATAAAAAAATAATAAGTAGGATAAGGATAACATAATTGCGTATTTTAATCACTGGTATTACGGGCTTTATCGGGGGTGAGCTGTGCAGAAAACTGATCGAGGAAAAAAAACATAAGATCACTGCACTAATTAGAGAGAATACAGCACTAAAACGATATCAATTCTTCCAAGAGAATCAAGTTAAATGCATCCCGGGAGACATTACCGATGCAGATTTCATTCATTCTGTTTTTAAGAAATATAAAATTGATCTTGTTTATCACATCGCTGCAATTAGAGGTGGCAGAGACTTTCCTAAAAAGGATTATTACGAAACAAATGTAAACACTCCTCTCTATATAGCTCACGAATGTATTCAACATAAATGCAAGATGATCTTTTGCAGTTCGGTTGGAGTATTTGGTGCGATTCCAAAAGAGTTACCACCAAAAGAAGACACAGTTCGTCAGGATGACAACTACTACCATTACACAAAGATCGAAGCTGAAAAAAAGCTGCAAAAACTTGTGCCCGAAGGATTGAAACTTGTTATTATTCGTCCGTCAATCGCGTATGGTATCGGAGATTATGGATTCCCCTATACACTTATTAAACTCATCGATAAAGGCATGATGATTCTTCCGATGAAAGACATTATGATAAATATGGTGGATGTCTCGACTCTCATTCAAGCGTTTATGCAAGCTGGTATCACTGCTATAAAAAGCGGTAACTCGTATAATATTGCAGACAAAACTCCGATTTCCATTAAAGAATTGGTAACTTTTATTCAAAAAGAATTGCATGGTTCAGAGTATCCTAAATGGAAACAATTTCCTGCTTTTCTTTCCAATATTGCTCTTTTCATATTCTCGAAAATTCTAAAAAATGAATTATGGACTGCACGTGTTGAACTCATCTCAAAAAACTGGTTCTATGACGTATCATCTGCCGAAAACGATATGGGATTCGAAGCTCACAATACCATTCCCGGGTTCAAATATGTGATAGACTGGTACGAACAAACTAAAAAGAGGGTTGAGAACTAATGGCGATCCCCATCTTAAAAAATTGGCACGAATACTTTACCGAACACCCAGACGAAGGACTCGGCTCAAGCTACGAACGGATAGTATTGAACAAAAAATTACACGAAATCATACAGAAATATAACTGTGAAACTGTACTCGAAGTACCCACTTTCGGTTTCACCGGCATCTCAGGAATCAACTCAATGGAACTTGCAAAAGAGGGGCTTGAAGTTTTTCTTATAGATAATCACAAAGAACGCATTGAACTCGTACGTAATGTTTGGGAACAAGTCGGGCTTCATGCTGATTTTTTATTTCAGGAAAACTTTGAAAAGCTTGGATTCCTGAATAACACCTTTGATCTCACATGGAATTTCTCGTCTCTGTGGTTTGTGAATGATCTTAATGAATTTCTGAGCGAGCTTGCACGGGTAACTAAAAAAGTTATTTTTATTTGCGTTCCAAACCGTTCCGGATTCGGCTATCTTCAGCAAAAATATTCATCTCTGCAGGAACTTAAAAAACATCTCAAAGAGAGAAATATAATTCCCAAAAATATCAAAAAGACAATGAAAAAACTGAATTGGAAGCTCGTAGAGAGGAATTATATTGATGCACCACCGTGGCCCGATATTGGTATGAATAAAGAAAAATTCCTTGCATCGTTGCATCTTAGCTTCCTTTTAAATAAGAAACAGAAAGAGGATGCTGACAAACTCTGTATTCTTGATTATTATTCTGGGAAAAATAATACTTTCCCAACTGACATGTTGAAGCATTATTGGTTTGAACGAATAGCTCCAAAATTCATTAAATTCTTCTGGGCACACCATAAATTTTTGCTTTTTGTAAATAATGATACATCAGAAAATTCAAATCCAGAGACCCCATAAAGGCACACTATGTCTGACAAAAAAAAGATAATAATTGGTATTGCAGTTGGTATTATTCTCATCATTGTCTGGATGCAGTTCATCAATGTGAGTGAAGTTCTTAGTTATCTTAAAAAACTTAATGTTTTTTATGTCCTTATTGCTTCTTTCCTCTATCTCTTATCATATTTTATTCGTTCAATACGCTGGCGGCAGATACTCAAACCTGTATGCAAGCTGAGCATCAAAGAAGTCTACTTTACGTGGATGGCAGGATTTTTCCTCAACTATCTCATCCCAATACGAGCAGGAGAATTTGCAAAAAGTTATTTTATAAAAAGAACAAAAGGCGTTCCTATCGCGAAAAGTTTACCCTCCATCTTCATCGATAAAGTCTTCGATTCTATATCAATCTTTCTCGTAATCGGTCTCATACCTTTTTTGCATGTGAATATCTCCAAACCTCTACTTATTTTAATATTCTTGCTTATTGCCGTATTCATTCTCGGTGCTGGAATTCTCATAATTTCAACAACAAATAAACCACTTGTGGTGAAAATCCTCACAAAGTTTTTCTTCTTTATTCCAAAAAAAATTAAAACAAAATTCTTTGAGATTATTGAAATTTTTGTCGAAGGCGTGGGACTTTTCAAACATCACTCAAAAATTCTTCCTTCGGTGATTGGACTCACTATCGTCGCAGTACTCATTGAT
>JAGHCS010000099.1 GCA_021160355.1 Candidatus Cloacimonadota bacterium | reverse complement strand
ACACTGAAAATATTTTTCCCATTATAAAAAAATGGCTCTATTCCGAGCATGATATTTTCTTAAGAGAACTTATTGCCAACGCTGTCGATGCGATGAATAAGCGCGAAGCAATGGATCCCGACGTGAAAGCGGAGGAACTTCAGGTCGAAGTTAAGATCAACAAACGCAAAAAAGCGCTCGAGATCATCGACAACGGCATCGGCATGACACAGCAGGAGATAAAGAAATACATCAATCAAATCGCCTTTTCCAGCGCAGAAGGATTTGTAGAAAAATACAAAGATAGACAAGGCAAGCTCATCGGGCAGTTTGGACTGGGATTTTACTCATCCTTTATGGTTGCCAAGAAAGTAACAATAGATTCACTTTCCTTTAAAAAGAACTCCGAACCAGCATTCTGGGAGTGCGAAGGCAGCACGGAATTCCAGCTCGATGTCGGAAAACGAAAAGAGCCGGGTACAACCGTCACTATTTATCTTAATAAAGAAAATGAGGATTATCTCGAGAACTTCAAGGTTAAAGAATTGATCGAGAAATACTGCAATTTCATGCCCTTCCCAATTGTGTTTGATAAGAAAGTGGTGAACATTCAGAAAGCGCTCTGGCACAAGAAGCCAAAGGACATCGAAGAAAGCGAGTACAAAGAATTTTATAAAGAGCTTTTCCACCAATATGAAGACCCGCTTTTCTGGATACATCTTAATGTGGACTTTCCCTTTAAACTCGAAGGAATTCTCTACTTTCCCAAGATCAAACAGCTAGATCTCGACTTGAATCGCGGTAAAATAAAACTCTTTTGCCACGATGTATTTGTGGCAGATGACCTGAAAGGAGTTGTGCCGGAATTCCTGCTCTTACTCCGCGGCGGCATGGACATTCCTGACATACCACTGAATGTGTCACGAAGCTTTTTGCAGGAGGATAAGCAGGTAAAAAAGATTTCCCAGTATATCATAAAAAAGGTAGCTGACAGTCTCAAGGATATTTTTAAAGAAGATAGAAAGCGTTATGAGAGTTTGTGGAATGATATCAACCACTTCATCAAATACGGTATGTTAACAGAGGAAAAATTTTATGAAATACTCAAAGACCAGCTGATTTTTAAAACTACAAAAGGCGACTACGTAACAGTCGATGAATATATTCTCAGGAATCCACAGGAAGGCAAACAGAAGAAAATTTACTATGCACCAAGCGAGGATCTCCAGGTCACGTATTTAAACATGATGAAGGAGCAGGGCGTTGAAGTGATCTTTGCTCCAACTGTACTGGACGGTCATGTTTTTCAGAAAATAGAAATGGATAAAGGTGATGTATCCTTTGTGCGGATCGACTCTGAGATCAATGATAATATGGTGAACAAGGATAAGAAGGAAATAGTTGATCAGGATAATAAGACTCCTTCCGATAAGATCAAAACCGTGTTTGAGAAAGCATTGAATAATGATAAGATCACAGTCGAAGTGAAGAGCTTGAAGGTGAAGGATATTCCAGCAATGGTCGTATTTAATGAGCACATGCGCCGTTTCCAGGAGATGAGCCAGTTCGCAAATCCTGAAGCAACAGATATGCTTGCACAGCACACTTTGGTTGTGAACAGCGAAAATGATACAGTGAAAAAAATTCTCACTCTCAATGATAAAGGGAAAACCGAAGAAGTAACTTTGCTTTGCAGCTATATTCATGAGCTTGGACTAATTGAGCAAAAACCCCTTACAGGGAAAGAACTTCAGTCCTTCATCGAAAAATCTAACAAGATATTGCAGATGATAGAGTAATATAAAGAAATATTTCACGATAAGTGAGCGGTTGCTAAGTGCAGCCGCTTTTGCTTTATAGTTTTATTGACAAAAAAACATTCTAATTCAAAATTAATTTTATAATCTGGATGTAAAAAATGGAGAACGCTTGAACATATTTGATTCTGTTGGTATCGGTTTGCGTGCGCGTCTTGAAAATACAAAAGAGTTCTATCTCTTTGTAATGCAGGTCTTTCGTAAAACATTAACTTTCCACAAACAAAAACAGATTGGATTCATCGTGCTGTTGCGACAGATTATGTTTACCGGTTATGAAGCTCTTCCACTCATTATTTTTATTGCTCTTAGCATAGGCGGCTTGATCATTCTTGAGGGGAATTACATTCTCGGTGGATTTGGGCAGAGCCAGCTCGTGTATGTGATACTCGTCACAGTAGTTATCCGTGAACTCAGCATTATCATCACAGCACTCATAGTAATTGCACGGTCGGGAACAGCGATTTCCACAGAACTCGGCAATATGATAGTCAACAACGAGATAAACCTTCTTCGATCTTTTGGCATCTCACCGATTTCTTATCTTGTCGTATCCCGTTTTATTGGTGTTGTGGTTGCCATGTTTCTGCTAACCATCTACTTCAATTTGGCTGCGGTTATTGGCGGGTGGCTTTTCTCCACGATCTTCTATCCAATGAATTTTGGTTATTTTGTAAACCAATTCTTATACCATTTGTCGTTTGCAGATATCATAATTTTTGTTGTCAAATCAATAATATTCGGCACAGCGATTGCGCTTATATCCTGCTACCAGGGCTTAAAGGTTTCCACTGCATCGACCGAGGTTCCACAGCGTACCATAAAGGCAGCGGTTTTCTCAGTGATAGCGGTTGTTGTGTTCGATATAATAATTACAATACTTTTTT
>JAGHCS010000048.1 GCA_021160355.1 Candidatus Cloacimonadota bacterium | reverse complement strand
TTATTCCTGCTTTCCGCATTTTGAGAATAAAGAAAAATTTATCCAGAAATGCCTTGATCTGTTAAATCGCGATGGAACTTTGCTTATTGCACATTCGAATTCCCGGACCGAAATCAATGAAATGCATACCCGGAAACACGAAGCCGTGCAGGATGATTTTTTGCCTTCTACTCAAGAAATCGGAGTGATGGCAATGAAAAATGGATTCGTTGTTTTGGCTGAAAGAGATGATGATAGATTGTTTTACATCCTTTTAAAAAGGTAAAAAGTTAAATATATTATGCTTATTATTGACAAAATATACACATCTTTAAGATATGAAAAACGCAAATTTGAAAGGAGTTTTTTAATGAAAAAGTTTGGTATTTTAGTGTTGGGTATACTTACCTGTTCCCTTATATTTTCTACCTCCCTTTTTGCGATGAGGTTTGAGCTGGAAGAATTCAGGAAATTACCGGCTGATTTCAAGGCAGAAGCGGAACCGATCACTGATATGGATATGAATTACTGTTCTGTTATTAAGGTTGAAGTAGATAAACCAATCAATCTTTCCCTTAAGCAGAAAGTCTATAAAAAAGAGAACATTGATGAAGATGAATTTTACTTTTACGTTTCTTCAAGAGAAGACAATATTACATTCCAGGCACCACGTTATGTTCCCTTGACAGTAGACGTACCCAAAGGCGGCTTGAAGATAGGAACGACCTATTACGTACGCTTGGCAACGTATGAAGATGTCGATGTAACGATCAATGTCGAGCCGAAAGATGCCCGTATCATTGTGAACGGGCTTACCTGGGAACAACCGAAAGGTAATCTGTTACCTGGAGAATATGTGATCTTTCTTATGGCAGAAGGGTACGAAGAGGTCGTGGATACAGTCTATGTTTCTCCCACAAATACAGTTTTCAACTATATAATGGTAGAAGAAGAGGTCATGCCGGTTTTGCAGGAAGAGACGCAAAAAGTGGAAATTCCAAAAGGTGATAAACCTTTTATGATCGAGTTCAATGATTACAGAATTCGTATTACCGGATGCGAGCATACTCAAGAGACACTCACCATTATTTTATCTGTAACAAATATGGTCACTGAACGAGAACTCACGATCATAAAAAATAACACAAAGGCATACGATGCTGAAGGTAATGAGTACACTCCATCAAATCTCGAATTCGCAAACAAGACAAAAACCTGGAATCTTACTCATAATCTTGTGCAGAACGTGCCCACAAAAGCGAAATTGATCTTCAAGGATATCAAGAATCCGATCGATGTGATCACACTTCTCAACCTTGGCTTGTGGGATTCCGTGAACCGTGATTTCAAGGTGTCCTTCAAAAATATCCCTGTCACTCAATAAGATCAGGAACTTTTTTTAATTGAGAAAGAGGAAGCTATGACTTCCTCTTTTTAAAACTTAAATGGATTTTCATAAATTTTTTTTAAAGAAATTCTTCAGCATAAAGGGTAAAAGGGATTTTTTTTCCTTTAGCTCACTCGTTTCAATTGCAGGTATCACAATCGGAGTAATCGCATTAACAGTCTCCCTCGCTCTATTCAGCGGTTATTATGATACGATGAAAGAGATTATTTTGGGAGTGAATTCTCATATATACATTCTCAAATTCGGCAGTGAAACTATCGATGAGGAAGGCTACTGCGGGATCACCTCGATGTTGGATACTCTTGAAGCAATTCAGGCATATGCACCTTTTGTATACACGGAAGGAATGGCATTGAGGGATGCTGATATTGCAGGAGTTATTGTCAGGGGAATTGATTTTGAAAAAGAGATGGAAACATCTGATCTTGGACAGTTCATTGACGAAGGTACCTATGAAAAGGAAGGTGATTTTACAGTTATCGGAAAAAATATTGCAAAACGGCTTCATGTTTCAGTCGGTGATACGATCAAGCTGATCACACCTATGAATGCGGATGTTACTTTTGCAGGGATGATACCATCATCTATTGAAGTCGAAGTTGCAGGAATTTTTTCTTCTGGAATGTTCGAATTTGACAATTCACTTGTACTTCTGCCTATGAATACTGCTCAGGGATTTCTTTCTATTTCGGATCAATACTCTGGAATTTCCGTTAAACTGCAAAAAGAATATATCGAAGAAGCTGATGTGATCGCATCGTATATTCAGCAAAAACTTTCCTATCCATATAATGTGAGCAATTGGATCAGTCTTAATAAGAATCTATTCAGTCTGTTGAAGCTCGAGAAGTGGATTATATTTATCATCATTTCTCTCATCGTATTGGTTGCCGGCTTCGGATTGACCAGTGTGCTTTCAATGCATATCCTTGATAAAAGAAAAGAGATCGGCATTCTCAAAGCACTTGGTACTACGAACAGAGATTTGAAGAAGATATTTTTTTCAAGAAATATGATAATCGGATTTACCGGCATTGCACTCGGCTTGCTTATCGGCTTGCTCATTTCCCTGTTGCTGACCCATACTGATGTTATCAAAATCGAAAGCGATGTATACCTGATCGAGCATCTCGTTGTGGAAAATCAACCAATAGATTTTGTGTTCATCATTCTGGTTGCAGGAATTATTATTGCATTGTCATCCTATTTCCCTTTGCGGAAAATTTCGCAACTTCAGGCAGTATCAATTATTCGAATCTCAAAAAAATAGAGAGGTCCTATGATCTTACAGGCACAACATATCACGAAAAGTTATTTCGAGGGTACCGAAAGAAGCCGATTAACAGTTTTGGATGATCTTGATTTCGTTATGAAGGAAGGATCGATAGTATCCATAACCGGGTTATCAGGTAGCGGGAAAAGTACTTTGCTACATATCTTAGGAACACTCGACCAGGCGGATTCCGGGAATATAATTTTTAAAGACAAAGACATACGATCTTTTAATGAAAACGAGCTGGCACATTTTCGTAATATGAGTATCGGTTTTGTGTTCCAGTTTCATCATTTACTACCGGAACTCACAACTGTAGAGAACGTTGCAATGCCAAAAATGATCTGCGGGAAATCATATAAAGACAGTATCCTTGCTTCGGAGGAATTGTTAGAGTCGCTGGATCTTATTGAGCGAAGATATCATTATCCTCACCAACTGAGCGGTGGGGAGCAGCAGAGAGTAGCTGTTGCAAGAGCATTGATAAATAATCCCGATATTGTACTCGC
>JAGHCS010000244.1 GCA_021160355.1 Candidatus Cloacimonadota bacterium | reverse complement strand
GTGATCGCAAAGGGAGAAGGTCCATTTGTGTGGGATCCCGAAGGAAATAGATATTATGACTTCCTTTCTGCCTATTCCGCTGTTAATCAGGGGCATTGTCATCCAAAAATAATCGACGCACTTATGAATCAAGCAGAAATTTTGACCTTAACTTCACGAGCATTTTTTAATAACAAACTCGGCGAATATGAAAAATTCGTTACAAAATACTTCGGCTTTGAGATGGTTCTGCCAATGAATACCGGCGTTGAGGGCGTGGAAACAGCAATGAAGCTTGCACGCAGATGGGGGTATGTCAAAAAGGGAATCGGAGACAACAAGGCAAAGATCATTTTCTGTGAAAATAATTTCCACGGACGAACACTCGGTGCGATCTCCGCGTCCACAGATCCCGACTGCAGAAAACAATTTGGTCCATATCTGCCGGGTATAATTCAGATTCCTTATAATAGTACCGAAGCGCTGGAACAGGTTTTACAGGAGCAAGGTGAAGAAGTATGCGCATTTATCGTTGAGCCCATCCAGGGGGAAGCCGGTGTGTTTGTTCCTGATGAAGGATATATCAAAAAATGCTATAACATTTGCAAAAAACATAATGTACTTTTTATCGCAGACGAGGTGCAGACCGGTATCGGACGAACAGGGCGTTTACTTGCATGTGATTATGAAGATGTCAAGCCGGATGTGCTTATTTTGGGAAAGGCGATTTCAGGCGGTGTGCTTCCTGTATCCACAGTGCTCTCAAGTAAAGAGATCATGCTTACCATAAAGCCTGGCGAGCACGGCTCGACCTTTGGCGGATTTCCTCTTGCTTGTGCAGTAGCGACCGCAGCGCTCAAAGTCATAAAAGATGAGCATCTTACTGAAAATGCTGAAAGATTGGGAAAAATGTTCCGCGCTGAACTCGAAGCAATTGATTCTCCATTTATTGAGATCGTACGCGGAAAAGGACTGCTCAATGCAGTGGTCATCAAACCCAAAGACGGCATCGATGCATGGAAGGTTTGCCTCGAACTCAAAGAAAAAGGCATCCTTGCAAAACCAACACATGAACACATCATTCGTTTTGCACCGCCGTTGGTCATTACCGAAGATCAACTCAGAGATGCATTGAAGCGAATAAAACAGGTTTTTGATGAGATATAATATGAAGATAGGAATCCGAAGAGAAGATAAAAGCAAATGGGAACGACGGGTTGCACTCACACCGGAACATGCAAAACTACTTAAAGAAAAATTCGACATACAAACCTTTGTACAACCTTCTGATATTCGCATTTTTACCGACGATGAATACAAAAAAGCAGGTGCGGTTATACAGGAAGATCTTTCCGAATGCCCGGTCGTATTCGGTGTGAAAGAGATGCCGGCTACTTTTTTCCTGCCCGGAAAAACCTATATGTTTTTCTCTCATGTGATAAAAGGACAGCTCTATAATATGCCGATGCTGCAGCAGTTGATTGACCTCAAATGTAATCTCATCGATTATGAAAAGATAGAGAACGACAAAGGGCGGCGTTTGATATTTTTCGGACGACATGCAGGCATTGCAGGTATGGTCGATTCACTTTGGGCATACGGTCAACGCTTGAAATATGAAGGTATTACAACTCCTTTTGAAAAGATAGAAAAAGCATATGAATATCATTCTGTTGAGGATATCAAAAGAGCACTCAAGAAAATCGGTGAAGAAATTTCAGAAAACAGTCTCCCTGAAGAGATTTGTCCCCTCGTGGTCGGATTTACCGGTTATGGAAATGTGTCCAAAGGCGCTCAGGAAATTCTTGATTGCTTCCCGATCATAAAAGTAAGTCCCCAGGAACTACTTTCACTGAAAAGCAACGCGGATTTCTCGAAAAATCATCTTTACAAGGTCGTGTTCAAAGAAGTGGATATTGTGAAGCCCAAAGATGAATCTGCAAAATTTGAATTGTATGATTATTTTAAACATCCTGAAAAATATACATCTCAATTTGCTCAATATCTTCCTCATCTTACTATTCTAATGAATTGTATATACTGGTCACTCGGCAGCCCAAGATTCGTTACCAAAGTAGCATTGAAAGAGTTTTCAAAAAATGGGCAGAAACTCAAACTTAAAGTGATCGGGGATGTAAGCTGTGATATCGAAGGCTCGATCGAGATCACAAGTAAGATTACTGAGCCCGATAATCCGACCTATATGTATGATCCGATAACAGATGCGGTGGTCGATGGGAATGAAGGCAAAGGGGTTATTGTAGTAGGTCGCGACAATCTCCCATGTGAAATTCCAAAGGATGCATCCCGCTCTTTCAGTGAAGCATTGGTGGATTTTGTTCCTATGCTTATCGCAGCTCATAAACAAGGCACGCTTAACGAAGCACAGCTTCCACAAGAACTACAGCATGCGTTGATCCTTCATAACGGTAAACTTACACAAAACTATACATACATCAATAAATTTTTATAAGATTAGAAAGGATAATTCAATGAAAAAAGTGCTTATTTTGGGCGCTGGACTTGTTTCCAAACCTCATGTAAATTATCTTCTTGCACAAAAGGACTTCATGGTCACTGTGGCAAGCCGCACCGTAAGCAAGGCGGAAAAACTTGGGGAAGGTCACTCGAACGGAAAACCTGTCGAGTTGAATGTTCAGGATGATGACATGCTTGAAAAGCTTGTTTCGGAACACGATCTCTCGGTCAGCTTGCTGCCTTACACCTATCACGTGAAAGTAGCAAAGCTCTGCATCAAACACGGCAAACATATGGTAACCACATCCTATGTCAGCGATGCAATGAGAGCATTGGATGAAGATGCGCGTGATGCTGATGTACTTATTTTGAACGAGATAGGTGTTGACCCCGGTATCGACCACATGTCTGCAATGAGAGTGATCGATGGAGTGAAAGAGAATAATGGACGCATTTTGAGCTTCAGATCGTACTGCGGCGGGCTTCCTGCACCGGAAGCAAACACAAATCCATGGGGATACAAATTTTCATGGAGCCCGCGCGGTGTGGTCATGGCAGGAAAGAATGCAGCGAAATGGCTGGAGGATGGCAAGATCGTTGATGTACCCGGTCCTGAACTTTTTGCCCATCATTGGGAAGTTGAAATTCCCGGGTTTGGAAAACTCGAAGGATATCCAAATAGAAATTCCGTTCCTTATGTTGATATTTACAGCATTAAAGATACAAACACGATGTTCCGCGGAACGCTTCGCTATCCCGGCTGGTGTGCTACGATGAAAAAGATCGTTGATCTCGGTTTTCTCGATGATGAGATCAAATATGATCTGGATGGATTGACCTACGCAGATTTCATGAAGAAATTCGTAACCGTAAACACCAATGACACTCTGAAAGAGAACCTTGCTGTGCAGTGGGACCTTCCATTCGATGCCAACCCGCTTTACCGCGTGGAATGGCTTGGACTCCTCAGCGATGAGAAGATCGGTTTGGAAAAAGGTACTGCAATGGACGTATTTTGCCAGGCACTGAATGAGAAGTTGACCTATGAACCTGGAGAGCGGGATCTCCTTGTGCTTCATCATGAATTCATCGCCGAATTCCCGGATAAGAAACAGCACATCACATCGACCATGATCGATTATGGCATTCCGAATGGTGACTCATCGATGTCGCGCACTGTCGGGCTGCCCGCAGCGATCGCCGTGAGGATGATACTGCAAGGGAAGATCCAGGAAAAAGGCGTGAAGATCCCAGTTGATCCTGAAATCTATATACCAGTGCTTGACGAGCTCAAGAAGCAGAACATCGAATGCGTCGAGCGGTTTGAAGATATGTAATATTCAATTCTAATAGATTATAAAGCCCTTGAAGAATTCTTTGAGGGCTTTTTCTTATGCATATAGATGAAACTTGACAGCAACTCTTTTATGTGTTGTGTACTGCCAAGGTTTATTATGAAAAAGAAAAATGAGCTCGGGATTGTACTGCATTACGCTATTTTTATGCCCCCCCCTATACCATAACGTACATGTCTGGCGTAAGTTATGAAAACCCTAACAATAATTATAGTCCCGAATCTAAAAATAATATCTCCACAAATACCGTTTGTAAAAATAAATTCACCTAACCATTCCCTGTCTGTGACGTTCCCGAAGCAGGCAGGGTATTCGTGAGGTTATTCTTTGTATGATTAAAGCTGTGGGTGGAAGATGAGACGGGGGAACTTACTTCTTATATGGTACTAACTCCCAAGTATAAGAAGGACATTTACGGGAGTAAATTAAAGAATTATAGGAGTTAAAATGATAAAGAAAATAGCGATACTCGCAATATTAATAACAATTCTCATTGCTGGTAATTTATTTGCCAATGAAAAAGATCCACTAACAATACATGTGGTTGCTCAAGAAGAAATTGATTGGGATTTGAAGATTTGGGATGGAATTCAATATCCGACAAATATACCAGGACAAGGGACAGGTAACGTAGGTGCACCAGGATGTCATGGTGATTACTATGAAATGTGGGCATTGAACGAAACCTACTTTGTTGAATCTGGGTATCTTCCTTATAATACTGTCTGGTTTGAAATTGTAATCCCCTTAACTGTACCTGGTGATGAAGATCCTGAACAATAAAGACAATTTAGCGGGTGGAGACAAACTCTCCACCCATTTTTTATGGGAGAAAATAATGAAACAAAATATTTTTATTCTAATAATTATTACTCAACTTTTAACTATGAAATGTTTTGCACAGGATATCACACTTAATAAAATAGTCGAATATCCAACAAGTGGTTTTTACATTGAAAAAGATAATCTCTGCGTGCAAGACCAGTATTTATTTGCTGCTTCGAGTTACGGACTAGAGATTTATCAGATTGAAGAAGATGAACCAGCCCAGTTAATAAGCAGATTACCATTGAGAGACGATATACGAGTTGTTTCAGTAAAAGAAAATTATGCCTATGTCCAAGCAGTATCGCATTTTGAAGATCATACAAATCTTTATCAAGTTGACATTTCAGATGTAAATAATCCATATGTAGTAGACAGTGTATATACAGAAGATGAAGATGGCTGGGGACAGGGTGATATATATAATGATTATATAATATTCAGAAATTATACCACTGGAGGTAATACTTATTATAGTATTTACAGAATACCGGAATTTGAATTTGTACAAAATTATTATTGTGATAATCTTTTCAGACAATTAAATGATAGCTTGGCATTGTATAGATACAACGGGAACATATTCACTCTCTATGATTTCAGCGATCTAGAAAACATTACTGAAATAGGACAAGTTGACTTAACAGCCGGAGGTATCCCTATAGATGAAATTCAAGCCGTGAACGATACAATACTTGTCTGCCTTGATTTTGATGGAATTGCTTTCTGGAATTATTCAGACAATAGGAATTGGCAATATCTTTCTACGATTTATTCACCTGCAAACGAAAATTGGTCAGGTAAGATCTATGCAGTAGATGACTTTATATTTGTAAGTTATTCAGCATACAATCCTGGCATGAAGTGTATTAATATTTCAGACTTCAATAACCCCTATGTGGTAGATTCAATACTATTAAGTCCTTATTGGATGTACATGACAGGAACGCCAGTTGTAGGAGTATCAAACTCTGTGTTCCTGGGAACCTATCAAAAGATACATCAGTTTATTTTTGATAACGGTTATTTTGAAGAACAATATGATATAATTGAAAATTATCTTAAACATGGCGGTGTTTTATATGATAATTATTTATATGTTTCTTTTGCATATGGTATAAAGATATATGATATTTCTTCGTTCCCAGATATAACTCTTTTAGATACACTCTATATAGATCATCAACTATCTGCTCTACAGTTGATCAATAATCTCTTAGTCTTTATTGATTACAACGCTTATTCTATTGAGATACTTGATATTACAGATCCATTGTTGCCCAATGTAAGGAATGAAATTCCTATATCAGGATCAGGTACTGTTCTACTCGCAGATTCTTCAGATGTTATATACTATAAAAGGAATGATAATAATAAGTTGTATAAATATTCTATTCCAGAACCAAATGATTATACCCTAAATTTTCAACAAAATCTATATTATAACGGGAATGGTTTTATTTATAACGATCATTTTTACTATTTAGCAAGCGAAAATACGAACGGACCAGATCTACAAATTTATGGAGGACTTGTAGAAAATGATCCAGAATTGATATCTACTATAACAGATTTTGCAGAAGGATATGCCGATTATCCGAATTCGTTTATACAGAACAAAGGCAATATATTCTATCTTGGTTCATGGGAGAATAGTAGAGATTCAGTAAGATTTTATGAAATAGGGAATCCGACAGAAATAAATTACAGATTTAGTTCACATCATAGATGTGATAAGTCATTTTTAATAGATGGCAATTACCTCTTTGCAAGTGGTCGATTTTCGCATATTTATGCGTATGATCTGAGTACCGCATACGGATTGGTTGAACCGGTAATAGATTGCAGCGATTATGGACTTTCTCAATACTGTCTAATTCATGAAAATAATAATAAAAAATATCTGTATCATTTCCAAAGTACTGCATTCTCAATTTATGAAATAGAGGGATATGGCACTGATCCCGAACCGGAAGTACCCGAGCAATATTTCACATCCTGCCCCAATCCATTCTCGACCTCGACCACTATTTCATTATCACCAACCAGGAATTATCTCGAAATTTCACAAATTAATATATACAACATAAAAGGACAGCTCATCAGAGAATTAAAAATTCAAAATTTAAAATTAAAAATTAATGAAGCAGTGTGGGACGGAAAAGACGAAAGCGGGAAAGAAGTAAGTTCGGGAGTGTATTTGTATAAAATCAATAATACTGATGAACATATCGGGAAGGTGGTTAAAATACGATAGTATACCTCAATTTAACGAATGATCTGTATGTCCATTCACTGGAGGGAAGCCATCGCAATGGTGTAAATTATAATACACCACCATTTGAAAAAACTTTGTGGGTACACCAATAATTTTCATAAAAATTGACAAACTACTCACAATTTTTCATTAAATAATCAACACTATTTGCGGAGCAATTTGAATGAATAAAGCATCCTTTACAAAGACGAAGATAATCTGCACAATTGGACCGGCAACTTCAAGCATTGAACACATAATAAAGCTTGCCCGAGCCGGAATGAACGTGGCACGTCTGAACTTCTCTCATGGTACTCATGAGGAGCACAAACAGTATATCGGCAATATTCGAATAGCATCCAAGAAGCTTGAATGCCATATTCCCATCTTTGCAGATCTCAGCGGGCCAAAATTGCGTATCGGAAATATTGAAAAGGAGTTCGAGGTTGTACGGGATGACATGCTCATTATTACAACTGAGAGTATTATTGGCTCTCGCAAAAAGATCAGTATTTCATATTCTAAACTTCCGCAAGACGTGAAAGAAGGGGATGTTATTTTCATTGATGACGGCTATATCTCGCTTGAAGTGAAAGATATAATCGGGAATGAGGTTCATTGTATAGTTACGAATGGTGGTATTATCAGATCCAGAAAAGGTGTGAATCTACCAGGAGTAAAAATTAGCACCCCAACAATTACGGAAAAGGACATGAAGGATATTGATTTTGCGCTTCAGCAGGATATTGATTTTTTTGCACTTTCCTTTGTGCGGTCTTATCATGATATCGATGCACTTAGAGAGATT